>CAYTRK010000055.1:0-3439 GCA_964440205.1 uncultured Victivallaceae bacterium | reverse complement strand
CGAGAGATCAATCCATGGGGTATCGCGTTGGACACTAGTTGCCCGGAGTATGTCCGGGCAGCTTTGGCGTCCGGACTGACTTGTGCGGTTATAGATGCTCACATCGATGAACCAGGCATGGATGTAGTGATTCAGGACAATTTCAACGGGGCCCGCCTCGCTGCACGCTGGTTGATTTCACAGGGACATCACATTATCGGGTGGCTGGGGCCTTGCCGGGTTGTGCCGCATTTCAGCGAGCGGTTTGCCGGCGCATGGGCCGGGCTGCGCGACAGCGGTTTAGGTTTCAATCCTGCGCATGTGATTGAAGTTCCCTCTCAGAATTCTGTTACGGAAGCGGTTGAAGGAATGCAGGCTGTTCTCAAGAAACCCGGTCGCCCCACCGCTTTTTTGTGTATGTGGCAAAAAATGACGCTTGCCGCGGCCAAGGCCGTCCGCGAGGCCGGTTTGACCTTTGGAAAGGACATCGAGTTGACGGGATGGGGCACAGAACTTGATTATCGGCAAAGGATAGCGCCCGAGTTTTTGGGTGGAGAAACGCCTGCTTGTGTCTTATGGGATCCTGACGAAATGGCAGCGTTATCCTTGGATCGCCTGGAACAACGCATCCTAAACCCCGGTTTGCCGACTTGTCGTACTGACGTCAAGGTTCGTATCGAGAAGCCTCGGCCTGCGAGCATGGTTTTACAGGGTGTTTCCTAGTTTATGAACCTGATGGATCCGTGAGATTTGGACGAAAGATAGGGAACAAACAAAAGGAAAGGAAAAGCATGAAGCCATTCGAGAAAATAGGAACGGGAATCCTGTTCAGCCTGATGTCGTTTACAGTCCATGCTGAAACAGATGAGGCAGTGTTGATTGGCAAAAACACTGCCTGGCGTCATTATATTGTGCAGAGCACAGAGGAGATGCGACTGCCTTCGGGCGAAATCGTGCCTGTCTCAATTTCCGGCGGAAGGCGCAGCGCGCCAAAGGTAAAGCAACATGCTTCCGTTTCCCGGTCTGAGCTGCCCGCAGATAACTGGATGCAGCCGGAGTTCGACGATAGCGGCTGGCCGCTGCGGTTGCTGCCGACTCGCACGGGTCGCAACCGTGCCATTTCCCTGCTCTGCCTGCGCAACCGCTTTTTCGTTGAGAATCCAAAAGCCGCGGGTCCCATCAAGCTTTCTGTAGCTTATCGGGGTGGCGTCATGGTTTACGTGAATGGCAAGGAGGTGAAGCGTTCTGACATGCCGGAAAGCGAAGTGACGTCGAAGACCAGTGCCACAGATTACCCGAAAGAGGCCTACCTCGATCCAGATGGCCATCTACTGCGACTTGGTTGGGGTGATCCCGGTAAATACAGGGATCGGTTTGAACTGCGCAATCGAGCCCTGACCGACTTTATCATTCCCGTTTCAGCGCTGCAGGCCGGAGTCAATGTCCTGGCGCTGTCTGTGCATCGGCCACCGACTGACGAAATTTTGTACAAGGGGAAACCGGTCAAGTATAATTGGCGTTTTTGTCCGTGGGAAACCTTGAACATAAAGAAAGTATCGCTAAGAGCGCCCGTCGGCACGCAGACACACCCACAGACACAAGGCCTGATTCCTCTGAATCTCCTGAGCGCGGATCCCTTGCCGGCGAAAGCCCGGCCAAATATATGGGCACGGTTCAAACCCATACGAGTATCCGGCGCGCGCAACGGCTTTTTTTCCGCGCAGGTTGTGATAGCGTCTATGGAACCCATCAAGAACTTGCAAGTCGCCAATGAAGCCGAAGCGATTCTTGTGCGCTATCCGCGAGGCGAAGCCCTGCATGAAACACCGCCGGAAAAAGTCCCGGTTGATCCTGAAACGAAACTCGCCATGCAACGGCTGTGGATAACCGTGAATGTGCCGCCGGAGACAGCCCCCGGCCTACACCGTGGTGTATTGACGGTTTCAGCGGACAACGTCGATGCCTTGACTCTGCCGATCGAATTGTCCGTGGCCGATTGGACGTTGCCGAACTCCGGGGTTTTTGAGACCTTTTTTGATTTGGTACAATCGCCGGAAAGCCTGGCCATAAAATACGAGGTTGAGCAATGGAGCCCGGAACATTGGAAGCTCGTGGACCGTTCCTTCGAATTGATGGGTCAGGTCGGCTCGCGCGTGCTCTATGTGCCGATTATCCGGGAAAGCCATTTTGGCAACAAACATTCCATGGTGCGTTGGATTAAGAAGGCGGATGGAACGTGGGACCATGATTTCTCCATCTTTGAAAAATATCTGGATACGGCGATCCGGCGTCTAGGCAAACTCCACATGGTTGGTGTGCATGCCTGGGGTGCCTACAGCGGTGGCTCGTATTTCGGGAAAGGCAAGCGAGCCGACGAAAACCAGCCCTTTCGCTACAGCCTCATCGATCCGGCGACGGGCAAACTGACTGCTGCAGAAGGCCCGAGCTGGGACGACCCCGACTGCGTGGACTTTCTCAAGCCAGTGTTCGACGGTATACGCAGCCGCCTAGAGGACAGGGGGCTGGCAAACACCATGATGATCGGCAGCGGGCATGACAGGGTTGCAAGCCCTGCCGCGCTGGCTGTGCTGAAAAAAGCATCCGGGGGTGTGCCATGGGTAGTGCATTGTCATCCGCACCGGACAAATATTTCAGGCCAACCCATCGGCTACCTTGCCTATGTATGGGGAACCAAGGGGCCTACGCTCAACCCGAAATATCGCGCGTACGGGTGGCGCGAAAAAGATCTGGTTGTGACCTTTCCACGCGCGGGCAGCGGAACTATAGGCAAGGTGTTTGACCACTCGCCACTCATGCAGTATCGCATGATGAGGGAAACGGCCATCTGTACGGCGCTGAAGGGATTCGGGTGGATGGGCGCCGATTTCTGGCATGTAATCAAAAACAGGCGCAAAACGGTGACGCTTCTAGATTACTATTATGGGTACGATCAACGCACCAATCTTGGTATGGGTCATGCGGTGTATCGTCTTTTGGCGCCAGGGCCGGATGGGCCTCTGGCCACGACACGCCTGGAAATGGCGCGGGAAGGTGGACAGGAGGCAGAAGCCCGAGTGTTCATTGAGCGCGTACTGCATGATCCCAGGCGCAAAGCCAAGTTGGGCGCCGACCTGGCGGAAGAGTGTCAGAGTAAACTGGATAAACGGCTAAAGTTGATTATCCGGAGCCGGAGCAACTGGTTGCTGGCGGCCTGCAACGGGTATGAACGTGAGTATAAACAGACGTTATACGCGCTGGCCGCCAAGGTGAAAGCTGCTCTTAAAGAGTGATTAAGAGGTGTCGATGTTTATGCTATTGGATGTGTTGTAACTGCAGATGGAGCGGATCGATTGGATATTCCTGAAATCCGAGTCTTTTGTAGTTAGATCAAGAAGGTAACGAGACAATCATTGGTGACAGAAAGGAAGGAAGTTAGATGCTCAAGAAACATAATGTTAAA
>CAYTRK010000054.1:0-10816 GCA_964440205.1 uncultured Victivallaceae bacterium | reverse complement strand
GACTTTCACCGAGACGGGAGGAGTGTCGTTTCGGGCACATATAAGGAACCGACTTAACCCACAGATTCTGCGGAAGAGCCGTCATTTTGAAGAGAAGATAAAAAGGGTTGGCGACCTTGTCGGAATGACGAGAAGGTTGCTTGTTGAATTGTCGAGAGGTGATGAACCCTCAGCGCCGGTTTTTCGGTTCTTTGGGCATGGTTATCCTGTCCTGAAGCCTCATTCTTTCTTTTCTGTTTTTGGCTACAACTGCAGAGCCTATGCCGGGGAAAAAATAGCTCATCTTGAGTTTACTCACTTTTGAAACCGTATCTTCCTGCAAGTCAGGGCGCTCTGCATGTAAGCGTAGCGGTGTTATCTCCCGGCCGGGTGAGCGGACGAAAGTGTCGCCTGACAGGAGTACGCCGTACCGTCTTGAATAAAGGGACGCATCATGACTGGTATGTCCGGGGGTCTCAATTACAACAAATTTTTTAATTGAGTTAAGCGCTTGCCCGTTGTCATAAAGCCGGGTTAGTTCACCATGGCCTTCAAACCTGCTTCTCAAAAACCTTGCAAAAACTGAAAGTTTTGACCTTTTCTTAAGGAGAAGGCCTACAGCAGTCGGCAGTTGCTTTAGCATGCGGGAAGTTTTTCTGTCCATGGCCTCATTTGCAGGGAGAGTTGAAGATATGACAGCATTCGGAAACTTCTTGTGAGCATATTTCAAGTCCCCTATGTGGTCATGATGTGCGTGAGTTAAAAAGATTTCATGGACATTCCCGTTAATGCCCTCCACATAGTTTGCCAACGCCTTTGTTTCATCAGGAAGCCCCAAGTCGACAAGAGTAAGTTTGCCGGGCTTTTTTCGTAACCACCAACGCCTTTGTTCCAACACATACATGTTGGACATGGTTCCGCGAAGCTTGTGTATACGGAACTTCCGGGAAGGGGCGAATGTTTGTATACGCAACTTATTCTGCTGACCTGATGCGCCTTTCTTTCTGGGTTTTTCTTTTATCATCACTTATCTATTATTAAGTATTCAGAGATATTTGGTACAGTTAATCTGTGATATCTCAGCGATTTGCTGAACATGGCGGGTCCGGGGTTGTGACAATTGGAAAGATATTATAGAGTGTGACCCTGTGAAGAAAGGGAAATGAGATGGGCAGGCTGAAGCTGGGAGTTAACATAGATCATGTTGCAACTTTGCGGCAGGCGCGTGGCACGTCCTATCCGGATGTGCTTGAGGCCGCTAAATTGTGCGAGTTGTCCGGGGTTGACGGCATAACGGTTCATTTACGGGAAGACCGCAGGCATATTCAGGACGCGGATGTTGCGGCGCTTCGCGAGGTTGTAGCGTCGCGCTTGAATCTGGAGATGGCTTGTAGCGAGGAGATTGCGGCCATTGCAGCAAAGATAAGGCCTGACGAGGTTTGTCTGGTGCCGGAGAAGCGGCAGGAACTGACAACCGAGGGCGGGCTTGACGTGGCCGGACAGCTTCAAAAAGTGGGTCGGGTAGTGGAAAGCATGAAACAGGCAGGATCGGTCGTGAGCCTCTTTATTGATCCTGAAAAGGAACAACTGGATGCCGTCGCGGAACTTGGGGCGCCTTGCGTGGAGCTGCACACGGGCAGTTTTTGCGTGGCCTTTGATGCGGGCCGCAAGAGGGAGGCTGAAGAAGAGATTGACCGCCTCAAGGAAAGCGCGCGGTATGCTGATTCGCTTTCTTTTCAGATCAACGCCGGCCATGGCATTAACATGGGTAATATACTTCAGATAATGCGGATACCGTTCCTGCACACGCTCAACATTGGGCATAGTATAGTCTCCAGGGCTTTATTTGTCGGTCTAAACGGGGCTATAGAGGAAATGCGTGGACAGATGGACGGTTATGCCGGCGGCGAGAACTGATGAGTGCAGGAATACTTGGTATAGGTGTTGACCTGGTTGAAAACCAGAGGATGAAGGAAGTCCTTGGTAAGTGGGGCGTGAAATTCAGGCGGAGGGTATTCAGGCAGGCAGAGCAGGAATACTGCGATTCGCAGGTGGCGCCGTTTCGGCATTATGCGGGCAGATTCGCGGTAAAGGAAGCTGTCAGCAAAGCATTTGGAACTGGTTTCGGCCCTCAGTTAAGCTGGCTGGATATAGGGGTTGTACGGGACGCCGGGAGTGGAGCTCCATCGGTAGAGCTTTACGGTTCGGGTAGAAAACTTGCCCAGGAGAGAAAGGTCGGACAGATTCTGGTGAGTCTTGCTCATACGCGTGATTATGCGGTGGCGCACACTGTGATTGTGGAGGATAGATGATAACTGTAACGGCCGCCCGGATGCGGGAACTTGACAGGATGGCTATTGAGGATGCCGGCATTTCAGGCGAGGATTTGATGGACAGGGCAGGGCGTGCTGTGGCGGAAGCGGTTGTGGAAATATGCGAAGCAGCGAGTATTGCTGTTTCGGGTGTTGAACTTATTGCCGGGAAAGGGAACAACGGCGGCGACGCGTTTGTCGCAGCGTGTTATCTCAGGAATTTCGGGTATTCGCCTGTTGTGCGACTGACCTGCCGGAGGCGGGATCTGAAAGGTGATTCCCTGAATCATTTCGTGCGGATGTTCAACTCTGGCGTGCCGGTTGTTGAATGGCCGCTGGTTTCAGACTGGAAGAAAGCTGAGATGGACTGCGTTGAAAGATGTGCCGTGGTTGTTGACGGCATACTCGGAACTGGCATCACCGGCGCGGCTCGCGGCGCGGCAGGCGAAGCAATCAGATATGTGAACAGCAGAGTCAGAGGAAGTGCGGTAGTATCAATTGATGTACCCTCTGGAATGAACGCAGACAGCGGGACGGCGGAAGGCCCCGCGGTTTTGGCCGATGTTACGGTTACCATGGGATTGCCAAAGAAGGGTCTTATTCAGCCCTGTGCCGTTAATTACACGGGCAACCTGAAGGTTGCAGACATCGGCATACCCGCGGAAGCGACAGAATCTCTTGTTTCTGACCAGACATTGATAAGCGCCTGTGACGTTTGCTGTATACTCGGGATGAGGCAGAGAGATGCTCACAAGGGCACGTTTGGGCGGGCGTTGATGATAGGCGGAGCCAGAGGTTATACCGGAGCGATAACAATGTCAGCGAAAGCGCTTGTCCGTTCGGGGGCGGGGCTGCTTTCTGTGGTGGCGCCAGAGGGGCTGGTCCCTGTAATTGCCGGCCGGGCGCCAGAGGCAATGGTTCACCGGTGTGTTGAGAATTCTGACGGTGGATTGAGTTCCGAGGGGATTGATGAATGGATGGACAGGCTGAATGAATTTGACGTTGTGCTTGCTGGATCAGGCATGACTTCTTCGACGGATACTCTGGAGTGGATTCAGAAGATCATATCAAAGCGAATCGGTCCGCTTGTGTTGGATGCGGACGGAATTAATGTGTTAAAAGGGAAGGCCGACCTTGTTGCGGGCAGCAAAGCGGACATAGTGATTACACCTCATCCTGGTGAGTTGGCGCGGATTTTAAACTGCAGCGTTTCTGATGTGGAGAGAGACCGTTTCGGGTCTGCCGAAAAGACAGCGCGCGAGTTCGGGGTTACGGTGATACTGAAAGGCGCGGGAAGCCTTGTGGCATGTGTCGGGCAGCCCATGGCGGTTAACATGACGGGCAACCCTGGAATGGCTACAGGCGGCAGCGGCGATGTTCTTGCGGGTGTGTTGGGCGGACTCCTTGCGCAGGGGATTGGAACATATGATGCGGCGAGGCTGGCGGTATACGTTCACGGCCGAGCGGGAGACTTTGCCGCGCGGGATCTTTCCCAGGTAGCGATGACGGCGGGAGACATAATTCATTATTTGCCGGAGGCATTCAGGGAGGTGGCCCCGAGGTGAGCGGGAAACGGGCGAGACAGGTCTCGCCGGCGAGTGGAAGAATCGCAGAGATTGCAGGCTATGATCTGTCTTATGTGAGCCGTAGTTTATAATTGGCTTTTGGATGTTGATTTAACCATGTTGAGTTTACGGCGACGATTGTGGTATATGTATTTCTGGCGCGTTTAATCACAAACGGAAAAGGGAGGAGATTGAAATGAACGGAAGCAACGCTGAACATCAGCAGAAGAAAAGAGGCGTATTGTTTGAACTTGAGAACGTGGCGGTCAATGCGAGGCAGTTGGTCTATGACGTTATGGAAAGCGTTTTGGGAGACAAGGGGGTAAAGCTTGATCGGCCAACCTTTGCGAGGCACTACTCTGACGGCGATATTGCCGGATTTGTTTCGGCAGCGCTTAAAGCACAAAATAAGACGCGGTTGTCGGAAGACAAGCTTGTGGGAGATATCGAGCAGGGCATAAAGCTTTCCCTGACGGATGCCAGTCTGAAGATGTCGGATGGTCTTCTGGAATTGATTAAGAAGGCGCAGGATAATGGCATTGCGGTTGGGGCTATTTCGTTGTTCGGAAATGAAGTGGCAGACAAGCTTCTGGAAAATCCCGGGCTGAAAGACATCAATCTTGCCGTAGTCGAAAGAGAGGTGGCTTCGCGGCCGTGGCCGCTGTCTGATTCGTGGGAGGCTTTGGCAGACAAAAGCGGGGTTGAACCGCCGCTTTGTGTTGCAGTTACCACTGGAGTTACAGGCCATAGATCATGCCTGGTTGCCGGCATGAGGAGTGTTGTTGTGCATGATGATTTTACTTCCTGGCAGGATTTTGGCGGGGCCGACGTGGTGACCGACAAACTGGACAGCGAGGTTGTTGATGCTGCTTTAGACCTGTTGAGGCAAGCTTAATGACTACTCAGTTCGAGGAGGCCGGAGCAAAGACTATTACCGCTTCTATGCAGGCCGCGGCTGGTTTTGAAGCTGTGAAAGAGGCGGACGTTTGCGCCGAAATTGCTTGTGGGCGGGCAGTGTTGCCCTTTAATCCCGCGCATTCACCCGCACGGTGCGCTGTTGTTGGAAAGAGTTTCAGGACAAAGGTCAACGCCAATATCGGGTATTCCTCCCACAAATGTTCGGTTGGCGCCGAACTTAGCAAGCTGGAAGCTGCTTTGGACGCAGGCGCTGACTTTGTGATGGACTTGAGCGTGGGCAACGGGATTACAGAGGTGCGCCGACGTATTCTGGAAGCGTGTCCGGTCCCGTTGGGCACGGTTCCCGTTTACGAAGCTATGAGTGTTGTGGACGGGAATGCCGGGAAGCTTTCGCCTGCGACGATGCTTGACGTCATCAGGAGGCAGGCCAGGGAGGGAGTGGATTTTATGACAATCCATGCCGGACTGCTCAAAAAATATATACCCCTGGCCCTCAAGCGCAGGATGGGTATTGTCAGCAGAGGAGGATCCATACTGGCTGAATATATGACCGAGCATAACGAGGAGAATCCTTTTTATGCGGCATGGGATGAAATACTGGATATTTGTGAAAGTCATGATGTGACCATTTCGCTCGGTGACGGATTGCGGCCGGGGTGTCTTGCCGATGCCAGCGATGCGGCCCAGTTTGCCGAGCTTGAGACGCTGGGAGAGCTGGTGGCGAACTGCCGCGACGCAGGGGTCCAGGTCATGGTTGAAGGGCCAGGACATGTGCCGTTCGATCAGATTGAGATGAATATCAGAAAAGAGCAGGAGACATGCGACGGCGCGCCGTTCTATGTGCTTGGTCCTGTTGTTACAGATGTTGCTCCGGGATATGACCACATTACTTCCTCTATCGGAGCTACTGCGGCTGCTTATTACGGCGCTTCGCTTCTTTGTTATGTTACACCCGCCGAACACCTGGGGCTGCCGACTGATGAGGATGTGAGGCAGGGTGTGATAGCTTATCGGATTGCGGCTCATTCGGCGGATGTTGCAAAGGGTCTGGCCGGGGCGCGCGACTGGGACGATCAGATGGCCGACGCGCGCAGAGATTTCGATTGGAACAGGCAGTTCGAGCTGGCAATGGACGGGCAGTATGCAAAGGAAAGACGCGGACCTGTAAGCGGTTCTGGCGAGGATAACGCGGAATACTGCACGATGTGCGGTCATGATTTCTGTGCTGTAAGGATCAGCCGAAAGCTCTCCGACAGTGGAAAAGGCGCCTGACGGTGAATGCCGGACGGAACAGCAGCGGGGAATCGCCGCTTGATTGTGTTGTTTCTCTTGTTGAAAGGCTGAGAAGCCCTGAAGGTTGTCCATGGGATCGCGAGCAGACTCTGGATTCGCTAAAGCAATGTTTGCTGGAAGAGGCCCACGAACTACTTGACGCCATGGGCGGGGATGACCCGGACAGGCACATGGAGGAGCTGGGAGATGTTCTGCTTCAGATAGTGATGCAGTCTCAGATCCGGCGGGAGAAAGATGAGTTTTCGTTTGATGATGTTGCTCAGAAGCTCTCCGAAAAGCTGATCAGGCGACACCCGCACGTATTTGGCGATGAAACCTGCAAGGATTCTGCGCAAGTCCTGAAGAACTGGGAAAAGATTAAGGAGTCCGAAGGCACGAATGGGAAGCGCACTCTTTTTGAAGGTGTACCCTCGACGCTTCCTGCGCTTCAGAAAGCCCAGCGAGTTCAGGCAAAGGCCTCCAGGGTCGGTTTTGACTGGCGTGAGAGCGCGCCCGTTCTGGATAAAGTTGAGGAGGAAATCGCTGAAATACGCGACGCAGCCGAGCGGGACAGGGCTGACATGCTTGAAGAGGAAATCGGGGACACGCTTTTCAGCATTGTAAATCTTTGTCGTTTCTACGGTGTAAATGCGGAAGCATGCCTTAACGGGACGACACAGAAGTTTATTCGCCGGTTCGGCGAGGTCGAGAAGGGAATGGCTTCGCGGGGGCGGAAACTCTCGGAGTGTACGCTTGAAGAGATGGATGAGCTTTGGGAGGAAGCAAAAAAGCGATTGGAGTAAGGCGTTACGCTGTTTATGCGAACATTTTTTTGATCTGGTTCTCTACTGAACGGGGTGGCGGCGGGGGTTGTGTAGTTTTGTTCTGCTGTTTCGGATTCCGGTCGTTTTCTTCTGCTACATTGTTCAGAGAGGCCAGGAGCGCTTCTGTAAAGGTCATTTCACGTCCCGAGTTCTCGCTGATTACCTGCGGGTTGCCGGAAGTTGCTTTGTCTCCTATAAGATGTTTTATTGCGAGGAGGTTGATCGGTCCGAAGACCGAGCCGTCCACGAGCCGGACTTTCCATTTCATATCCAGTTCATCGATGGCTTTTGCTTTTTGCCACGTTTTGCGGTCTGTGGACAGTTCGTGTTCAGGACCTATGCGGCATTGCCTTGTCCATGTCTTCAGTTCAGTCCTGCTTATCGGTCCGTAGACGGATTCGGATCCGGCGCGCACAAACCAGGTTTCTTCGGCCGCTGTTGCGGCGATCTGTTCATTCTTGTCTTTCTTCTGTTTGTGCAGCTTTTCTTCCGACTGTCTTGCTTTTTGAGTGGCTGCAGCCAGTTTATTGCCGGTTTCGGCAAGTCTGGCGTTTGCCTGTGCCAATTCGTTCCTGAGCCTGTCGATTTCCGCTGCCAATTGTTTTTCGCGGCCGGTTTCTTTCTGTTCGGGCGGCTCGACAGGTTTGTTTTCCATTTCCTGGATCTTTTCGGCCAGGCGGGATTCCCGGGCATCGGCGTCTTTCTTGAGTTCGCGGTACTCGGTCTTGTGTTTTTCAATTTCGTTCTGCGCCTTTTCAAGCAGTTCTGTTGCGGTAACGGCATCATTTTCCAGCTCGCGGATACGATCTTGAAGTTGCCCTGTGGCTGCAGCCTGCTTTTCCTGGAGGGAGGCTATTGTTGCGTCTCTGGCCGTAACTGTGTCCCGGAGTTTTTTAGTTTCTTCTCTCGCTGTGTCTGAGCTTTCCTGGTCCTGCTGCAGTTTGCTGAGTTCCTTTTCAAGCCGGGCATGAGCGGCTTTTTCGCGTTTTGCCTTTTTTCTCGACTCGTCTAGCTGCTCCTGTGTCCGGGCGAGCTGTCTTTCTTTTGTTTTCAGCCTGTTATTGAGCGAAGTTGCTTTCTTCTTCAATTGTGATCGCTCTTCCTTGAGTTCGGCGTCGGCTTCTTTTCGGGGGCGCTGTTGCGTTTCAAGTTTGTTTTTCAGCTTGTCGATCTGCTTAAGGGTCTTGTTGAGTTCTCCTGATTTCTGCCGGATTTCGGTCTTCAATTCTTGTTCTTTTTGTGCGCGGGATTCTTTTTCGTCGGCCATCTTTGCATCGCGGCGTTCGAGCTTGCGCGTCAGGCTGTTGGCGGACTTCTTGAGTTCCCGGTTGTCGGCGCGGAGGCTGTCGATCTTTTCGTCAAGTTGCGTCAATTTCTGTTGCAGCTTATCTTTCTGTTTTCGTATTGCTTCGACGTTGTCCTGTGATTGCTTCAACTGCCGGCGTATGGATTGTTTCTCGGAGGCGCTTGCTTCCCGCAGGGCTTCGAGTTGCTGGCGAAGTTTGTTTGTGAGTCCCTGAGCGCTGTTGCGTTCCTGCTTAAGCTCCTCGATCTGTTCGAGGAGTTTATCACGCTCTTCTTCAGATTGTTTCATGTTCCGGATTGTTGTGCTTTGCTGGTCCAGTTGGGCGGTAAGCTGAGAGAGCTTGTCTGAGGAGACACGGAGCTGTTCCTGCAACTCCCCTATTTTGGCTTGCGCAGAGTGTAATTCTTCTGATCCGGCCTGCTGTGCGTTTGACAGTTGTTGTTGCAGGGTCTGCTTCTCTTCCGACAGGGCCTGGAATCTGTCGGACATATCCCGGATCTTTTTCTCCAATTTCTCTCTTTCATTTTGAAAGTCTTTTTCTCGGGCGCCTGTTTTGTTTTTTTCGGCCTCAAGTTGTTTTTCAAGTTCCTGGATTTTCTGATTTGTCTCCGTGGCGGCAGAATTCATCTGTTTGTTGAGCGAAGCAATCCGTTCTTCCATTTCTGCTTTTCCAGCGCTGAGGCTGTCTCTTTCTGCCCGGGTGTTTTCCAGCTCTTTTTTCAGGTTGTTCATTTCATCGCTGGTCCGGTTTAGTTCTGCAGCAGCGGAGTTTAGTTGTTCCCGTATGCCTTTTTCCTTTTCGCCGCTTTTCGCGGTAAGCGAGTCGTAATCCTGTTGCAGTTTCTCCAGTTTTTGCCGGGTTTCTTCCAGTTTAGGCGTTGATTTGTTGACCTGCTTTTCGAGGGCAACTATTTTCTTCATGAGATCCTGCTCATTGGCGGTATATTTCAGTTTTGTCTGGTTGTGTCGGTGTACCTCTTTGGCGAGCAGGTTATTAACCCGGCGCAATTCGCTCTGAAGTTTTTCTTCCCGGTTGTCCGGTGGGGGGGCAGTCTTTTGTTCAGGCGGTGACTCCGGGGCGGCGGGTTCCGCTTCGTAGATTGCGGCGCTTTCGTCAACTGCTGCTTCAACCTCTGCAAGCTGGTCGCTTGTCAGGACCGAAGAAACGGGCAGAGTTTTGTCGGTAAGCTGGTTTCGCAGTATGGCGTTGCTGCTGATGATTCCTCTTACCACAAGAAAAGGTGTAGCCAGGATGTTAAAGGGGCCGTAACGGGTGCCGTCTTTGAGTTCTACCAGCCATTCCATGCGAAGGTCGGGCAGGGTCTTTGCTTCGTTCCATTTCTTTCCGTCTTGCGAAATGAGGTTGCCGGATGTTACACGACCTTCCGCGGCCCAATTGCACAATGTTGACAGGCTGATGGGCCCATAAGTTGAATTATGCACTTTAAGGAACCATTCGTTTGTTTCCTCGTCAGCATACTTGAACCCTTCGTAGAGTCGAGACATGAGCAGGCGGACCTTTCAATGATATCAGCACAGTTACGTATAGGTGAAAACAGGGAATTATTACAAGATAGCTGCGCAGGAATCAAGATCAAGTTCTGCAGGTTATTGTCTTTGTGTCAGGGAAGCAATTGCCGGGCTTCCCGCCTTTTGCTATATTTATACGCGCAAGATATTGGAACATGAGAGGCATGGGAGGCAATAATGAATTATGCAGACAGAACAACTCGGGAGGTTTATGGGGCGGGGAGATGGTTCCCGGCGGACGGCTCTGCTCTCAAGGCCATGGTGCAGCAATTTATCGATGACGCTGCCGCGCCCATGCTGGCCGGCAAGGTGGTTGCCGGAATAGCTCCTCATGCCGGATACGTTTTTTCGGGCCCTGTTGCCGGGCACACGTTCCGCGCGTTCAGGGACAGCGCCGAGAAGTGGGGGGCGCCGGAGACGGTGGTGATCCTGGGCTTCTCTCACCGGGGCGGATTCAAAGGGACGGCTTTAATGGACGGAGACGCGATTCAGACGCCTGTGGGGAGGGTGGGACTGGATGTGAAAGCGGGAGAGTTGCTGCAGGATTCATATTCCTCGATTTGTTTTGATTATGCTCCGCACAGAGGCGAGCACTCTGCTGAAAATGAGATACCTTTTGCGCAGATAGCTCTGCCTGATGCAAGCCTTGTGGTGGGTTTGGTCGGCGATCATGAAGAGCAGACCGTGGAAGAGCTGGCGCAGGCATTGGAGGAACTCTCCAACAAGAAAGAAATTGTCGTTGTGGCAAGTTCCGACATGCTGCATGACCCGGATTATAAACTGGTGAGTGAAACTGATCGGAGTACGCTGGATAAGATTGAGGCTATGGATATAGCGGGGTTGCGCAGTGAATGGAGTTATTCCAACCAGATTTTATGCGGACTTTCGCCGGTGAGCGCGGCTATCAAGTGGGCCGGGTTGCAGGGGGTTTCGAAAGGCGCCGTTTTACAGTATCGCAACAGCGGGGATGACTATCCTGAAAGCAGGGGAAGCTGGGTAGTGGGTTACGGGTCTGTGGTATTTGCGGGTTAAACCATCAGGCGAAGAAAAACCGAGGAACGGAATATGGCGGAGAAATTTCAAGGCGACAAGAAAGATGGTAAATCGCTC
>CAYTRK010000053.1:0-10900 GCA_964440205.1 uncultured Victivallaceae bacterium | reverse complement strand
TACATTCTAACAGATTAAGACTTGCTTGGCTTTTTTCATGAATAGATCAGGCTAACGACTACAACGCGTAATTTGTAACACACACGGAAAATACATGCCGAAAGACCCTGTATGCGGAATGAATGTTGATAAAAGCAGTGGCCTGACTGCCGAAAAAAACGGTCAGACCTTCTACTTCTGCTCCGATCACTGCCGGAAAACATTCGTCTCCGGGGAACCAACAAATAACAACCAGCAACCAGCAACTGAGGCCCGCTACACCTGCCCCATGCACCCTGAAGTCAGACAGGACAAACCCGGAGACTGCCCCAAATGCGGGATGGCTCTTGAACCTGAAGAAATCAGTCTCGACCAGGAGGAAGACACCGAACTCAAGGACATGAGCCGCAGATTCTGGACCGGCCTTATCCTGACCGTACCTGTATTCCTTCTGGCAATGAGCGAGATGATACCCGGGCGTCCGCTTCGCGAAATCGTTTCACCGGCAATGTCCAAGTGGATACAGCTAGTCCTTGCCACCCCGGTAGTTCTCTGGGCCGGGCTGCCGTTCTTCAAAAGGGCCTGGCGTTCCGTAGTTACATGGAACCTGAACATGTTCACGTTGATTGCCATAGGAACTGGAACAGCCTATATCTACAGCCTGTTCGCTGCGGCCGTGCCGCAAATATTCCCTTCCTCTTTCCGTCAGGAAGGAGAAGTCGCAGTCTACTTCGAAGGGGCCGCTGTAATCATCGTCCTCGTCTTACTCGGCCAGGTCCTCGAACAGCGCGCTCGAAAAAGAACAGGCAACGCCATCAGGAAACTTCTCCAGCTCGCTCCCGACAAGGCCCGCGTGGTCAGGGACGGCGAAGAGAAGGAGACGCCGCTGGAAGAAGTAAACGAAGGCGACACCCTGCGCGTTAGGCCCGGAGAAAAGATACCGGTGGACGGAACAATAACCGAGGGCAACAGCTCCGTTGACCAGTCAACGATTACCGGTGAACCTGTGCCCGTTGACAAGAAAGAGGAAGACAAAGTGACCGGCGGAACGCTGAACCAGACCGGATCATTCCTGATGAAAGCCACAAAAGTCGGCCGGGATACCATGCTTTCCCAGATTGTGGAAATGGTCGCAAAAGCGCAGCGAAGCCGCGCGCCCATACAGGGAGTTGCGGACAGGGTCGCCTCCTTCTTCGTCCCCGCAGTGGCGCTGGTCGCCGTAATAACGTTTATCGTCTGGGCCCTCGTCGGCCCCGACCCCAGCCTTGCGTATGGTCTTCTCAACGCAGTCGCGGTTCTGATCATCGCATGCCCCTGCGCACTTGGACTGGCCACACCCATGTCCATTATGGCTGGCGTAGGCAGAGGCGCAGGCGACGGCGTGCTGATCAGAGACGCAGACGCTCTCGAACGAATGGAAAAAGTTGACACCATAATAGTAGATAAGACCGGCACCCTTACCGAAGGAAAACCCACAGTTACAGAAATCAGGACTGCCGGTTCAATTGAGCGCAGCGAACTTCTCCGGCTGGCCGCATCAGTGGAACAGAACAGCGAGCACCCGCTCGGACAGGCTGTGGTCGATAAAGCCCGGAATGAAAATCTTACGCTTGGAAAAGCGTCTGATTTCAACTCCGAAACCGGAGGGGGAGTTGAAGGCGTCATTGACGGACAGAAAGTGCTTGTGGGAAAAATCGGCTTTTTGAAGAGCAAAGATGTTGCCGGCGTCGATGAAACCGGCCGCACAGCGGAGGAATTCGAAAGCCGTGGCGACACGGTCATCTTTGTATCCATCAACGGCAAGGCTTCCGGCCTGCTTGCAATATCAGACCCGATAAAAGATTCGACCTACGAGGCGGTAAAGACGCTTCACAGTCTCGGTCTCAGTATACATATGGTCACCGGTGACAACAAACGCACCGCAAACCACGTCGCCAACCTTCTTAACATAGACGACGTCAGCTCTTCAGTTGCGCCGCAGGACAAACACGAGCAGGTAAACCGGCTCCAGTCCGAAGGCAGACTTGTCGCCATGGCCGGAGACGGCATTAACGACGCTCCGGCGCTGGCCGCCGCTACCGTGGGAATCGCAATGGGAACCGGAACCGACGTGGCAATACAAAGCGCCGGAATCACTCTTGTAAAAGGGGACCTTCGCGGTATAGCCAAAGCGGTTAAGCTGAGCCGTAAAGTAATGCGCAACATCAGGCAGAACCTGTTCTTCGCTTTCGTATACAATAGTCTTGGAGTTCCAGTTGCAGCAGGAATATTGTATCCTTTTTTCGGCATTTTGCTCAGTCCGATGATCGCCGCAGCCGCAATGAGCTTCAGTTCAGTGTCGGTCATATCGAATTCGCTGCGGCTGCAACGACTGAAATTGTAAAAAGATAACGCCAAAAACAGAAATAGCCGATCTATTAAAGCGCCGAGTTTGCCGCAGTTACAAGGCGCTGCGATTTGCCTGCCGTGGCGCATACCATGGAGATGTGGTTAACGACCGCCAACTCGCTGGAACGTAGTAGATGCGGTAAAATCGGCGCGCTACCGCCGAACAGCTTAAAACTTGGTTGGCTTTTTTCATGAATAGATCAGGACAGAGAACGCGCGAAGACATCAAGAGCAGTTTTCTTTGAGATCTTTGCGGTGAATATGGTTGCAGTTGTTGACTGCAACAATTAAAACCTCAGTCAATGACAACACCTAACAAGATCAGCATGGGAAGACTCGCGATGTCGCTGCTAATGATACTTGCCGCGGCATTCAAAGCGCCAAACGTCTTTCTCGTCGCTTTCTGTATTTCTCTTTTAAGCGACTACGCCGACGGATTCCTGGCACGGACCCTTCACCAGGAATCGTCCGCCGGAGCAACGCTTGACACCTGCGGAGACGTCACGATGTACATTTCCGCCGTAGTAGGCGGATGGTTTCTCTGGCCGGACCTGATAAAGCAGGAAGCTGTCTATATTATTACGGCCCTGTCTCTTATCGCGGTTTCTGCGCTTCTAAGCCTGCTCAAACATCATCGCTTTCCCTCCTACCACACATGGAGCGCAAAATTTGCAACCACAGTTATCGGTATAACCGCCCTACTCATGTTTGCCGGTATATCCTCCCTGCCTTTCAGAATTTCTGTCATCGCCCTGACAGTGTCAGCGTTGGAAGAAATGGCCATAACCATCATTTTGCCCCGATGGCAACCCAATGTCAGGTCGATATTCTACGCGCTTAAACTCCGCGAAAAAAATGCAAAGACGGACCAACCCGCGTAAGGAAAGACGAAGCCGCAAGTAAGCTGAGCCCTCATTGCCACATACAGGATCCCTATTCAAAATTAGAGTTATAGAATTGTCATAATACGGAACAAGGAAAAGAGGAAATGTTTGAAGATCGAGCCAACGCCGGGAAACAACTTGGAGACGCATTGAGAGCATTTGACATGGAAGATCCCCTTGTTCTGGGGATCCCGAGAGGAGGGGTGGAAGTTGCCTATCACACGGCGAAAATCCTTTCTGCGAGCCTGTCAATTATTATTGTCAGGAAACTCCCCTTCCCCGACAATCCCGAAGCCGGATTCGGCGCGGTTGCCGAAGACGGCACGGTATACATGGCGCCCGGTTCATCAGGATGGTTTCCGCAATCAACGGTTGACCGGATAATACGTGAGCAGAAAGACGAGGTACAACGCCGGATCAATACACTTCGAAACGGCGGACGCTTGCCTGATCTGCGTGGCCGCGAAGTAATCCTTGTCGATGATGGCATTGCTATGGGTTCCACCGCCACGGCGGCGTCAATGTGCTGCCGGACTCTGGGCGCAAGCCGGATACTGGCAGCGACACCTGCCGCTTCTCCCCGCGCGGTGGAAAACCTGCGAACCGTTTCCGATGAAGTTGTCGCCCTGATTTCACCCGCCGATTTTCGAGCAGTGGCTGAATTCTACAAGAACTGGTACGATGTCTCCGACACGGAAGTCATGGAAATCATGCAACAGGCCATGCAAGACCGGCTTGTCGCTGGAGAATGATCCGAATGCCGCAAAGAACAGGAGGTTTCAGAAATGAGTAAGAAAAAAGACGGCAAATCAACTGAACTTACATTACACGTGCAAGACGCGCTTGCAGCTTCAGATATCCGGAACCCTGAAGCAATCACGGTGGCAGCCGACAAAAGCAGGGTACTTCTACAGGGAACCGTGGGCGATTTTCTCGAGAAGGAAAAAGCCGAAAAAGTCGCAAGTTCGGTCAATGGCGTCAAAGAAGTCACAAACAAGCTGTCAGCCGGAGTGGCTTCGGAGCAGGACGAACAGACAAAAAGAAGGTCCCAGCAGACCGCAAGTGAACGCAGCCCGAAACAGGGACGCGATATCGCTCCGGGCGGAGGCGGGCCCTGTATCCGGATTTAATTTTTTTTTGCTCTTGACTTTTAATATTTCTCTGAAAAACTTCCCCGTGATGCAGGGAGAAGAAGTAGAAAGTGTGTTGGTAGATTGCCTGCGGACCTGCCGAGTGGTGGTTGGTGGCGATCCGAAACCCGGACGAGCTGGGAACGGCCGCTAAGTTGACCTGCAAAGAGAGGAAAGAGTAGTAATGAGCAAAAGATTGTATGTCGGCAACCTGTCTTTTCAGACAACCGAACAGGAGTTGCAGGACTTGTTTCAGGAAGTGGGACAAGTTGAAAGTTGCAACCTGATAACGGATAAAGTCACCGGAAAGTCAAGGGGATTTGGATTTGTCGAGATGACTTCTGACGAAGACGCAGAAAAAGCAATCGGCGAATTCGATGGAAAAGAAGTCGACGGACGAACCCTTAAGGTTAACGAAGCGCGCCCGCGTCAGGATCGCGATCGTGCCCCGCGGCGCAATTTTGACCGCCGCAGATAAGCTATAGAGGCCGTTGAGGCATCTATTGCCTGCGGTTAATTATAGACGCATAAATGGCCGCACCCTCGGGTGCGGCCATATTTTTATCAGCGACGCGCCAACCTGATCTATGAAAATTCTAGCCTTGGAACCATATTATGGAGGGAGCCATAAAGCCTTCCTTGACTCCTGGATCAATCGCAGCAGCCACTTATGGACCCTTTTAACCTTGCCGGCAAATAAATGGCGCTGGCGAATGCGTCATTCCGCCGTGACATTCTGTAACCAGGTGCGGCAAATTGAAACAAGCGGGAGTGAGTGGGATCTCATTTTCTGCTCCGACATGCTGGGGCTGGCGGATTTTATTGCGCTCAGTTCCGACCATATTCAGTCTTTGCCTTCGGTCTCATACTTCCACGAGAATCAGATAACCTACCCGGTCCGGCATGAGAGAGAACGGGACTACCATTTTGCGTTTTCCAACATGACCACCGCCCTGGCTTCATCTCAGACATGGTTTAATTCCGAATTTCATCAAAACAATTTCTTATCCGGTCTTTACGATTTTCTCCATCGTATGCCCGATTACCAGCCAACCGATGCTGTTGCACAGATCAGAGAGAAGGCCCGGGTGCGGCCACCTGGAATAGAGACTTTCGCCCCGGCCAGAAACCGGGGAAACAAAATACCACAGTTATTGTGGGCTGCCCGCTGGGAATACGACAAGGCTCCGCAGATATTTTTTAAAGCTCTTGAAATCCTGAAGGCTGATAAAATCAACTTTAAAATATCGGTCATAGGGGGCGGAAACGCAAGACAGGTTTCCGAGGTCTTTGAAAAGGCGCACACTTCTCTAAAAGATCACATTCTGCACTGGGGCTACCGCGAGAGTTACGCCGACTACCTTTCTGTGCTGAGAAGTTGTGATATTGTCGTTTCGACCGCTGAACATGAATTTTTCGGAATCAGCCTTCTTGAAGCAATGGCGGCAGGCGCTTACCCCCTCGTGCCAAAGCGCCTTTCCTACCCGGAGATTCTGACTGACACCAATGGCAAATGCATAGAGCCGTTTTTCCATGACGGAACCCCGGAACACCTTGCCGCTAAACTCAAAACGCTGATTTCCGGAATTCCCTCAAACAAGCTCTGGCAGGATGTTCCCCTGCGAGGAGAAGACATAGCTAACCGTTACCGCTGGGACAAACTTGCGCCCCGCTACGATGCCGCACTTGAAGAAATAAAGCATTGCTGAAGTTTGAACTCGCTCCAAGTCCGTCTTTCTTTACATTATTCCACTATTTCTGTAATAATCTGCCCATGAGAAATATCGACAAACGCATAATCATGCTCTTCTCAATTTTTACAACATCCGGAAAAAGCGACTACAGTCCAGCAGCAGTTTTATCTTTTTGCGCCTTGCTACTGCTGCTTTCCGCAGCTTGCGGCGAAGCTGAAGAAAACCAGACTCTCACCACCGGAATAGGTATGAATGTTTTGCGCGGAAACAGCGATAAGGCGTCAGCAAACGCCTATATGACATGGGAGCATGAATACGAAAAGAATTTACTCCGAATAGACGCCGAAGCATCTTATGGCGAAGCTACCGTGGAAGAAGATGGGTCAAGCAGAACCGAAAAACTGACTGATACCGGTGAACTCGGACTCAATTATAAGCGAAAGCTTAACGGCGCCTACTGCTATACCGATGGTTCTCTGTTCTACGACAAAATAGCCGAGGTGGATTACAGGACACGCATCGTGAGCGGGGCTGGTTTCTACCCTGTCAAGAATGACCTCATCACCGCGAACTTTGATGTCGGCGGCGGATATCTCTGGGAAGAATCAGGCGACGAACCTGAGGAATACCCGCTTTTCCGCGTCTCCGAACGCTATGAGCAGAAAATCGGTAAGTCCTCAAAAATCTGGCAGAGCTTTGAGTACCTGTTGAAAGCCGAGTATCTCGCCCGATTCATCATTAATGCAGAAATCGGCGCGGAGGCCCCAATGAATTCAGCCTTGAGCCTCCGCATCACCTTGAAAGACCGCTACAATAGCGACCCCGCAGAGGATCGCGAAAAAAACGACCTCACCCTAAGCGCATCTATAGCCTGGAAGCACTAGTCCGAAAAGATCTTTTCAGATGGGGTCTAGTTCGCGGGCACAGACTGCATAGGCATCATTGGCGTGGCTGGCTGCGGTTTTCCGCCCGGATAGTCTATGTCCATGCCCGATTTCAGTTCTTCGATGTAGGCGCTGATTGCCTCCTGCTTCTGACTCCGGCCAAGGTGATTTATTATGTCCTCCTTAACCTCCTCAAAAGCCAAAGTGCCCGCTTCATTCTTATTGAGCACTTCGATTATGTGATACCCATATTTCGATTTTACCACCGGCCCGATTTTTCCTGTCTCCTGTGAAAAAGCGGCTTTTTCGAATGCCGGAACAGTTCTGCCTTTTTCAATCAGGCCAAGATTCCCTCCGCTTCTGGCGCTGCCACAGTCGGAGTGCGCCTTCGCCAGTTCAGCAAATTCAGCGCCTTCCTTCAGCTTCTTGCGCAATCTCTCGGCTTCGGCTTTCTTCGCCTCCAAAGTCTCCTTGTCCGCGCCCTCTTCCACTTTGACCAGAATATGACGCACTTCCGCGGAGTCCTTCCGGGTAAACTGTTCCTTCCGATCCTCATAGAAAGCCTGAGCCTGATCTTCACCGACCTCGGGTAGCGTTTCCAGTTTGTTCTCAACCAGCTTCTGGACCATGATCTCCCGTTTTATTTCCTCTCTAAGTTCAGGCTCTGTCATTCCCATTTGTGCAAGAGCCTGATCAAAGTTGACATCCTCAGGCACAGTTCCCTTTACCTGCTCAACTACTTCATCAATTTCGCCTTCTTCTACCACAATGTCCTTCTGCTGTGCAGCTTCCATCATAACATTCCTGTCTACGAAACTCTGTATGACTCTCTGCTCAAGGCGTTCAGCATACTGTTGCCTCATCTGAGGCTGGAGTCCGGAAAGCCGCTTGGAACTCATACGCCTGTTCACTATCATCTGCAACTCGTTTGCGGTCAGATCGTTGTCTTCAACAGAGACCACCACGTTTGTTCCTGCAGGTTTATTAAGCCCAGGCATCACCGGTGCAGTAGCTGTCGCCCCGGGTTGCGATGCATCCTCCGTCAAACCGCCTTCAGCTGCGATCTCCGCGGATGTGTCAGGCACATCTGCCGCTTCCGCAGGAACCTCCTTTTCAGTGCAACCTGAGCCACAAACCGCAATTGCAGCCAATACAGAAATGAGTATTATTCCAGTGTTCTTGTTCATCTTTTGTTCCTCCTTTATCTATGTTTTGCTTTGCGCTTGATAAGCCTTCATTAAATAAAGGCTGACAAACAGTTTCTTTCTTACGGAAACAGCAGGCTGGCAGATAAGACGTTGCGTTGCGGGAAGCATTACTCTTCCCGAACAATGTCAATAGATCTGGCGCATCTGAACCCGATAAACGGATTCCCGCCTCTAACTCCGGATTGCATACCTTTCCCTCGCGGAAAAAACCTTGCATATACGCTGAGATCTTCGGGCTTTTTCGTCAGGTACGACCCTCCCCGGAACGCATGGACTCTTCCTTCATCCGGCCCCTTGGGGTCCCGTAATTCTGTCTCCATGTAATAATCCTTATCATAGAAATCTGCTACCCACTCAGCGGCATTCCCGGCCATATGGAACAAGCCGTTTACATTTGTATAAGTATTCTCCCATATAAACATCTCCTCCTCAACCGCTTTCTGGGCTTTTTCCGGCAATATGCTGTCGACCGCCCATGTCTGGAGGGATAAATGCGTCTTTGGCGGGGGTTTTTCGTCGACTTTCCGGAGACAGGAGCAACCTCCTTTAGGCCGCTCCAGCTTTGAGGCAAGCTGTGAGTCCATCTGGTTTGCAATATAGTCGCGGCTGCCACTGTAATTTGCCGCTCCCTTTTCCGGACTCTCACTGCCCCAAGGGAACTTCACATAGTCATACCCCCCAGCAGCCTTTTCCCATTCGGCTTCTGTCGGCAGGCGTTTCTTTTTCCAGTTGGAGTAGGCGTAGGCATCAAACCAGTCTACCCCCACAACCGGCTGGTCTTCGCCGTTCAAGGTGTCCTTTTTCCAGCCTGCCGCCTCGTGTTCCTTAAGGGGAGGCGCGTCAGGATGCGCCATTGAATTATCGCCTGTCCTTTTAACGTAATCTACGAATTTCCGGTAGTCTTTGTTCCTGACTTCGTACCGGTCGATAAGAAATGGCGCCACATATACGATGTGACAGGGGAACGTGTCCGAGGGCTGCTTGGCTTCCTGGTCTCCCATGAGAAAGTAACCACCTGGGATAAAGGCCATGTCACTAACTTCAGGCGCTTCGTCGGGCTTTCCCCTTCCGCCGCCAGCGGCAAGATACGCTTCCATTATCTGTTCCTGGAGTCGGATCATATGTCCAAAGTCCATTTCCTTTAAGGCCCCTGCGATTGTGCCTTCGCTCGTGACTACCTGGTCGAGCCAGAACTGCAAAAACGCATGCATCTCTTCGGTCGCTTCGTCGAACCGCTCCTCCTTCAGCAACTTCGGCAGCCGGTCGGTCATGATCCTTGGAAGCTCTCTTGCTGTTTCCCTGCGTTTAACTTCCTGTTTCTCGTAGAACTCCTTGACCTTTTTGTTGGTCTTGAAGTCACCCCTCTTTTCAAGTTTCTTGAGCCTTTCGGTATACAGCTCGAATTCCCTGACTGCCGCCCGTACCGGTGTAAACCATTCCCCGTCGACCATCTTCATCCCTTTTTCCAGCTTGCCCAGGTCCTCTTCCAGTCTTTCTTTCAGTTTCGTTATGTCCTCGTACGCTTTTGAACCCTTGCATTTTTCCAGGAATTCGTTGCAAAGCGCTATGAGGTTCTCATATTCTTCCTTCTTCAAGGCTTCTTTCTCTTGCGGGCCCATTTCTTTCAATCTGGTGGCAAACAACATTGCCACATCCATCGGTTTCGCCTTCTTGATCTTTGATTTAAAGATGGTCTTTTCCGAGTACGACCCGTCCTTCCGCCTCACCCGCATAAGAATGGTCCGTTCCCTTTTGTCCTTCAACACGCCGTAGATTACACTGCCATCCTTGAGTTCAAGCGTAACAAGAGCGCCTTCAGGCAACAGCGCGCGCGCCTTATCGGAGAGGTCCGACTTCTTAAGTCCCAGCGCAAAAAACGACAAGATGCAGAGCGCCAGAAGAATTGATTGAGAATATTTTCTCGATTGCATTTCCTATCCTTTCAGAAACAACTATTTTCAACAGTCAATATTTCACTGTCAAGACGTATCTTTCAAAAGTGGCGTTGCCGCGAACAAATGGGTGTCCCCACGCTGGCTTGCCTCACGTCTAATAAACTTTCCTCCCGGCATCATGGCAGCGTGTAACGCCGATCCAGTTGAAACGCGTTTTCTACATGATTAATGTCCAATTCCCCTGTATCCGGGGCGCCGGTGACCTCAACAACATCAAACCGTATGCAGACAGCAGGAAATCCAAGCTTCTTCAGATATCTCACTGCGGCGCGCGAGAGCACATGCTTCTTTTTTGTATTAACAGCAGCTATCGGTCTTCCGAATTCCACATGCCGCCGCGTCTTGACTTCTACAAAAACCAGTACATCCTTATCCCGCGCAATCAAGTCCACTTCGTCCCTGTTCCCTACCCTCACATTCCTGCCCAGTATGCGGTATCCCTTTGCTTTCAGGAGTTCAGCGGCGCAGGCCTCTCCCCAGTCACCTGTCTTCAGATGATCCGGCCCCGCGTCTTTCCTTTTCAGAAGCCTGTTTATAGGATTCATCACTTCCCTTTTTCTTCTTCATGCCAGTTTGCCGTATTATTGCAGCCTCCCTGACAGGTCTGAAACCTTTTCTGTGAATTTTTACCGGACCCAACTCAAGCAGCGCCTGGATGTGCTGCCGGGAAGCATAACCCTTATGACGGGCAAAACCGTAACCTGGGTATTCCTTGTCGATTTCAATCATAAGACTGTCGCGCAAAACTTTGGCGACTATACTGGCGGCGGCAAGGGCT
>CAYTRK010000052.1:0-10923 GCA_964440205.1 uncultured Victivallaceae bacterium | reverse complement strand
AGAAGGGGAGAAGAGAAGATTTTAACTACGAAATGCTCTAAATGGCGCGAAAGGGATGGGGGAGGGGGAGAATATCCAATGATGAACACGGAATATTCAATGATGAAGGGGGGAATGGGGAAAAGGGGAACGTAGAACGTAGGACGTGGTGGAGGGGAGAAGAGCGAGTAAGAAAGAGGAGACTGCGGTCCTGGCAAACACTTCGTGTGCAGGCAGGCTTAGAATCCCGCAGGTACTTTGGAGGAGCCACGTCAGCGATGATATCGCTAAGTGGCCACTTGCCGCATGGCGGCGACGTGGAAGAGTTAACTACGAAAGGCGCTTCCTACTTCGCCGGGCCTATGGCGTGACTAAAGAAAGGGCGCGAAAGGGGGAGGGGGAGAGGCTACGGCTTACGGACTACAGACTACGGAAAAGAGAAGAGAATTTAGACGGGATTAGGGGGATGAACTGGATGGGAGCTGTAGGGGAAGGAAAAAGAGAGGAAAGCGGGAAGGGGGGACGGATTTTGTTTGTGTGTGCTAAGAAATTAAAGAAATGGAGGGATGAAGTTATGAAGAAGAGGAAGGGAGACAAGGCGGGTGGTTTCACTTTGATCGAGTTGCTTCTGGTGGTGGCAATACTCAGTATTCTTGCCACCGTTGTGGTGGTAAGTTTGAGCGGGCGGCGGGAAGAAGCGATGATAAGCGCGACCCGCGCCGAGATACAGGCGATAGGAACCGCATTGGATTTGTACGAGGTAGATACGGGCAAGTACCCGTCTTCGCTG
Source organism: uncultured Victivallaceae bacterium (assembly GCA_964440205.1). GTDB lineage: Bacteria > Verrucomicrobiota > Kiritimatiellia > UBA8416 > CAYSRM01 > CAYSRM01. The sequence continues at coordinate 10,154 of CAYTRK010000052.1, read as the reverse complement.
GATTCACTTATTGAGGACGACGGTTCCATGAATTGGAACGGGCCGTATTTCAAACAGGAGCGATTACCTGTCGATCCGTGGGGCAACGAATATCGTTACAAGAAAGAGAGTTCACGGCGATATGAAATTGTGTCAGCCGGACCGGACGGCAATTTCGGGACTGAGGACGATTTGACAAACTAGTTTGCGGAGGCGTTCGGGCGGGGGTCTCTGGTTGTGAATTGTTATGAGACGACGAGTAAACGGATTTACTTTGCTGGAGCTTATTCTCGTGGCTGCGATACTCGGGGTGCTGGCAGCAGTGACTGTACCGGGTTTTGTGCAGTCGATTCGCGGCAATCGTTTGAGGACTGCGGCCCGGCGGGTTGTAAGCAGCGGCCGGTATGCCAGGAGCATGGCTGTGTTAAAGCAGCGGCGAATGGGGATATTTTTTGATTTGAAAGAGAGTACAGTGGTTGTAAGGCCGGTGGCATCGGGCAATGGAGGACGGGGGGATCCGTTCAACATCCGGGATTTACCTGCAGGCGCTGAAACCGACGCAGGCTTTAATGAAGACTGGCGGGACGGAGGTGAAATCCGGTCTGGCCCTATTATGGCAACCGGGGAGACGGTGGATGTTGATTCATCGGAGGGTTTGAAAGTCAGCCGCGAGCTTGAAGGCGTGGAGATTGAATATGTCGAAACCGATGAGGGTGAACAGAGATTCGTGGAAGGGCAATGCAGAGTGATATACGAAGCGAATGGGAGATGTTCGCCGTATACCGTAATGCTGGCGGGCAGGTACGGCGACAGGCTGGTAATAGATGTCGACGCGCTTGCGTCGGCCGAGGTGAACGAGGCGCCGTGATGATGAATTCTGCGAGAAATTTCAGTAGATGTGCCGGTATGACGCTCGTGGAGGTCGCGTTGGCGGTAACCATTCTTGCGGTTGGTTTGACTGTGCTTCTTACCGGCGCATCGAGATGTCTTGCGGTTATGAAGGCTTCGCACAGGTATCAGAATGCGATGTGGGCCATAGAGAAGGGTATGGCGGAGCATCCTCTTTTTGTTACCAACGATGTGAAGTCGCTGGAGATAGACGGTGTGGAATATGGTGAATACACATTCTGGCGCAGAGTTGAGGATGATGAAGACGAAGACGGTTTATATGTGACCAGGACAGGAGTGACATGGGGGGACGGCGACCGGGAGATGATTGAAGAGGTGACACAGTATGTGCTCGAGCTTGATAAAGATAAGTGAGGCGCGCGGAGAGCGGGCTTGTTTCTCTGTTCGCGCTGATTGTAATTACGGTGCATTTACTCTTATTGAGGTGCTTGTTTCGATCAGTATATTCGTTATTGTCACTGGTCTTGCCTACATGTCGTTTTCCATGGTTAGTCTTGCGTGGACCAGGGGTATGGACATGGCGGATGATCTGCATCATGGTGATTTCGTGATGGATCAGCTTGTTACCGGTTTAAGGTCCGCTTATTATCCGAATGTCCGCGGGGCTCAACCTAAATATGGATTTCGGCATACAGACAGCGGCGCTGATCCGTACAGCAGCGATGTTATCAGTTGGGTAAAGACGGGCACGGCTTTGATCGGTGATCAGGGAGATCTGGCGGGGACTCCGCACCGGATCGAATTTTCGGTTGAGCCTGGCGTGGAAGAGCAGTCTTCGGCAGGTGTTCGCGCATGGCGGACCTACGGGTTGCCGGAAGATTTTGATCCCCGGGAAGGCGAGCCGCTGGTATTGTCGAAAAAGGTAACCGGCTTTGATTGTCGTGCTGCTCTGGAGAAAAAGCAGGGAGAGATTGAATGGCTTGAAGAGTGGGAGGAGACCAACCGACTGCCGATGGCTGTTGAGCTGACTTTATTTCTTGAGCCTTTAGGGGAAGATGAAGAACCGGTTGAAATCAAACGGATAGTAGGTATTCCGGTGGCGTTGCAGGCATGGAGATGATTAATAATACGCATAACCGTGATGGATCGGCATTATTGATCGCGTTATGGATAGTTGTTCTATCTTCGATGTTCATTGTGTCTTTCACGTATGATGCGGCAATTGAGTCGCGGCTGATATCGTATTACCGAAAGCGCAATGATGCGGAGTATCTTGCGAGGTCCGGGGTGGCTGTGGCTGAAATGCTGATGGGCAAGGCCGGAGATATTAAGGGGGAGACGCGGGACGATGTCGAGGCTGAAGAGGACAGGTGGTATAACATGGCCTGGGATCTGAAGCATACCGACAGTGTAAGGCTGGTCGAAGAAGCGGGTAAAGGAGAGATAGTTCTTGATATCAGGGCGGAGGAGAGCAGGAGGAATGTTAATGAGCTCAAGACTGATGACTGGGAGCGCATACTGGAGCTCAGGGGAATACCCGAGGATCTATGGCCGGTGTTGATTGAATCTTTTCAGGACTGGGTTGACAAGGACGGCAATCCGCGCTTTGACGGGGCGGAGACTGAGGATTATTACGGTACGCTGGAGGAGCCTTACCAGGCCAAGAACGCGGCTCTTGCCACAGTTGACGAGTTATTGTTGATTCGCGGCTTTGATCGGGCGATTCTTTACGGGGGAGAATTGCAGATGGGATTTGGCGAGGAAGACACTGTGAACATTTCGCGCGGCATTGCCGATCTGTTGACTGTTTACGGCAAAAAGGTCAATGTGAATGCTGCGAGGGAGGATGTACTGATGACTTTGCCTGGCATTGATGAAGTGGAAGCGGTCACTATTCGCGAGGAGGTGCGTGGTCTTGAAGGGGAGGACATGGAGGGGAATCCTTTCAGAAATTCGAATGATTTTATAACCAGGACGCAGCTTCCTGTTGCACTGAAGAAATATATTACGACTGACTCGAAGATATACAGGATTAATGCCACGGGGAATGTTGGAGGCGTTACCCGGACGATTCAATGTATCGGGCGGTACGACGGGAAGCGATTGAATGTTCTCAGATGGGTTGAGGGTGTGTAGTGATGTCTCAGGACGTGACAACGGCGATTGTATTTGAGAAGGACCGGATAGACTGGGCTACGCTCAGAGACGGCGGGGCGCGACGGGCTCAGGCTGTCGGCGGCGTTGACTGTCCGGGTTGGGTTGATATGGAAGAAGCCGAACTGGCGCTTGTTATTGAACAGCTCAAAGCTCAGAAGAAGGAATTCGGCAAGAGGGTTGTTGTAGCGTTGCCTTCCGAGCGTATGCTTTTTCGGATCATGCGTTTGCCTTCTGTTGAAGAGGGCGAATTGCGAAGCATGGCGCAGCTGCAGGTGGACAAGCTTTCGCCCTTTGCTGAGGAGGATACAGTATGGTCGTATGAGGCTCTGGTTTCTGAAGACGATTCCAGTCTTCTGCTTGTTGCCATGGCAAGCAGGCAGTTTATTGACCGGGTGGGTTTTGTTCTTGATTCAGCCGGGCTGGGGCATGAGCGGCTGGACTCTGCTCCGCTGGGTTTGATACAAGTGTTGCGCGATTCGGGGTCGTTGGGCGAGAGTGGTCGTGAGGTTATTCTTTTTGCCGGGGTTGAAGCCGCGGAGATACTGGTTTTTCAGGATGGCAAGCCTGTTGCTATCAGGTCTATAGAGCTTCCGGAGGATGCTGCGCCGGAAGAGACCGGCAGTGAGCTGGGGCGTGAGATGGCGTATACGCTTTTGTCTCTTGAGGTGGAACACGGGGTGGCGGCTGAGCAACGGATCAAGGCGTGGGTTTCGGAGCGGCTCGACCCGTCGGTTGTTGAAGCGGCCGGCCGGGAGATTGACATTGAGATTTCCTGCGCTTCTTTGAAAGAGCTTCCAACAGTTGCGGAGGGTGTAGCTGTTCGTGAGAACTTCGTCCGCCGCGGTTTGCTTGATCTGACGCCTGGGGAATGGCGGCAGGCGAGGATCGAAAAAGGTTTTAAGAAGAGGGTTGCATACTGGACTGGAGGCGCAGTTGTGCTTTGGCTGGCGCTTGTTGGCTCGGGCATGGGTTTTCTGCATGTCGAGAAATCTGATCTGGCCGGATTGAAGGCCAGAGAGGAGGAATTGAGCGGTCAGTCCCGGGATGTGCGGCAACTACGCGCACGGGTGCGACTGCTCAGGCATTATGCTGACAAAAGCCATTCAGCCCTGGAGTCTTTCTGGGAGATAAGCCGGAATTTGCCTTCGGGCGTAGAATTGAGGTCTTTTGCGTATCACAAGGGGGAGTGGCTTCGGATTACCGGGGAAGCTTCGCAGGTGGATCTGATATATGAATTCAAGACCAGGCTGGACGCGTCTAATCTGTTTGTTGAGAGTGTATTGAGGAGCGTGCGCCGCGACCGGCGAAGGGGAATAGAGGTTTATGACATAGAAATAAAGCTTCCCGAGGAGGAGTGGTGAATCTTTCGAAGAGAGAGTTGATTCTGGCGCTGATGACGGGCGCAATAACGTTGTTTGGTATAACGGGAATACTTGCCAAGTCCCGCGTGGAGGAATGGCAGGCGATACGGGAGCAGAAGTCGGTTATTCGGGAAAGTATATCGGAGAAGAAACGGCTTATAGCTCAGAGGGACAAATGGGAAGTTCAGTTTGAAAAGTTGCGCGAAGCCTTGCCTTCGTTGCCGAAGGGCAAGAAAGTTGATGTGTACTGGTTGTCTGTTATGGACACTCTTGCTTCGCGGAACGGGTTAACCATAGGCAAGCGGGAAGCTGGGGAAGAGGCGCAGATCCGGGATGTTTATGAACTTCCGATTGAATGCAAGGAATGGGAGGGAACCATTGGTTCGCTGGTCAATTTCCTCATTGATATGCGGAAGCATGGCGCTATGCTCGATGTCCGGCACCTGGTTATACGAAGGAGAGGCGGCCGGAAGCTGCGCGGCAGCTTTCTTTTGCATTCCGCCTACAACCGGAGCGAGGCCCGGGAAGAGGAAGGCGCAGCCGATGAAACCTGAAGAGCAAATGACGCAGAAATTTAAGGGAGGGTCGAATGATACATGTTAGTATGACAGGAAGGGCGCTTTGCTGTTTTCTGGCTCTGCAATTGGCAGTCAGCCCCATTTTCGCCCAGCTTCCGGAGATGCCCGAGTCCGGCGGCGAAGAGCGGGAGGATGCTTACCGGTTGACGTTTGACGGCGAATCGCTGGACGTGGTTGTTCAGACTTACAGTAGTGTGACGGAGCGCACACCGCTTATAGATCCAGGGGCCAAGGCCGGAAAGATCACATTACGCAGTCAGGGTATGCTAACCAAGGAGGAATATCTTGAAGCCATAGAGACTGTGCTAAGCATGCATGGTGTCGCGCTTATAGACACCGGCGAAAAATTTGTAAAGGTGGTTCCCATCACAAAGGCTCAGAAGGAATCGCTGAAGGTGCAGAAGACTTTTGACGATGAGGATCTGACAAGGCGAGGCAGGATGGTGAGTCAGATGATTCCGCTTCGGCACATTACCACGAAGGAAGCTCAGGGCGCTATCACAGCTTTGAAGCATGATTATGCGGCTGTCCAGGCTTTTGAACGGACCAACAGTATTCTGATTACGGATACTGCGGAGAACATAAAACGGATAATTGAGGTAATCAGTTATCTTGACCAGCCCATAGAAAGGCGCGAAGAGCATCATATAATTGCCATAAAGCATGCCAAGGCTTCTGAGATAAAAAGCAAGCTTGAAGAGATTATCAAGCAGACCAAGGATGAGAAAAGTGAATCTACAGTTCCCAGGCCTAAAAGGGCTGGTTCTCCCGGTGTGGAGAGGGCGCCAAGGGAAAAAGCTACGCCACGCGGTGTGATCAGGCCTCCTGCGGAGAAAAGCGGAAAACCGGAGGTTCCTGCGGCCGTGGAAGAGATTATTGCTGAAGCTGATCGTGATGTTATACGCGGGGTGGTGCATATAATTGCTGATGATCGAACGAACGTGTTGATCATAATTACTCGTCCGGAGAACATGGTTTTCTTTGAGAAGATTGTTTCGGTGCTGGATGTTGAGACTGCTCCCGACGTGCTTGTAAAGGTTCTGCGGCTTGAATATGCCGAGGCCGAGACAGTTGCCCAGACTCTTAATACGCTGATTGGAGAGAAGAAAGACGAGGTAAGGTCCATTGCCGGTGAGGACACTGGAGGCGACGAGAAGGGGCGCACTGCGGCTCTGAGGGAATATGTCAAATCGCTGGAACGGCAGCGGGCCACGGGAGAACAGAAATCCAAAATTGGCGAGCTTTCTGCGGCAAACATTAAGATACTTCCTGATGAGCGAACGAATTCGTTGTTAATCATGGCCAGCAAGTCTGATCTTCTAACGCTTGAAGAGATAGTGCAGAAAATGGACATGATGTTGCCTCAGGTTCTGATTGAGGCGGTTATAATACAGGTTGATCTTAACGACAGTCTGCAGTCCGGTATTCAATGGGTTCAGAAGGCCCTGATTGCGTATAACGAGGAAGCCGATGGAACCCGGGATGTCCTGGGCGCTTTTGCCGGTACTGCTGGGGCCGGTTCGGGGGATGTGCTTCCTTCTATTGCGGAAGCCAGTGAGCTTACTTCTATTAATGACTTTGCCAACACTTCCGGATTGACTACTTATTTTACGCACTTTGGTTTGAACCTCAGCGCGATTGTCAGGATTGTGACTACTGATTCGAGGGCCAAAATACTTTCGGCGCCTGTTATAGTCACAACTGACAATACGGAGGGTTCAATAACTTCCAGTGAACAGCGGTATTTTCTCAAGGGCAGTACTGTTGATCAGTTTGGCAATGTGCGGCCCGAAACGGAGATCAAGGACATAGGCCTGACGCTGACGGTTACTCCGCACATCAACCAGAGCAGGAATGTGATGATGGAGATTTCGCAAGAGGTCAGTGATCTGGGTCCCGAACAGCAGATAGAGGGGCAGGGGTCTTTCCCGACGACCAAGAAGCGGACGTTTAATTCATCGATTGCGGTGATGGACAAGGAAACCATAATATTGGGAGGGTTGGTGCGCAACACATCCAGCCGGGACAGGCGGAAGGTGCCGCTGCTGGGGGATATTCCTTTGCTGGGAAACCTGTTCAGGTTCAACAGTGTCGACAAGAACAGGGGTGAAGTTGTTGTGTTCATTACTCCTTATGTGTTGACTGATCGTGAATCCATTGCCGGTGAGTCCAGAAGGCGGAAGGAAGCTTTAAACATAGAGGGAATATGGGAAAGAGGGTGGTCGGACAGCGACCTGGCCGAGCCTATGCGCGGTCTGACTCGACAGGGCCGTTCGTCAGGTGAGGCAGATGCTGCAGGTTCTTCGTGGAGCGGGGACGGAGATGCTGCAGAGGGCACAAATACCGAAACTCTTGATTTCATCAGATCTCAGGACCGCAGGGACAAGAGCCGGGTCAAGGCTATTGACTGAATGGTTCCCGGGATCTTTTCGTGTTATTTTTTTAATAATTGTTTGACATATCCGCGGCGCTGTTCTAAAGTTCGCCCGTTTTTTGATTTGAAATAGTTGTAAGTTGGCAGGGAAGATGAAGACATACGTACCAAAAGATCCCGGCGAAGACCGGGAATGGAAGCTTATTGATGCCAAGGGCGAACCGCTGGGCCGGATAGCGGTCAAAGTGGCGGACATGCTTCGCGGCAAGGACAAACCTACTTTTGCGAAAAACGTGGACACCGGAGCATTTGTGGTTGTGGTCAATGCAACGGATGTTAAGCTTACGGGCAGGAAAGAAACCCAGAAGGTTTATCAGACTTACAGCGGCTATAGAGGCGGCTTAAAGGAAATCCCTGCGGCCCGGATGCGTGAGCGTCATCCGGAGCGGATGGTAACGCTGGCTGTTAAGGGAATGTTGCCGAAGAATAATTTGAGTCGGAAGATGATGAAGCGGCTGAAGGTATATGCCGGGGCGGAGCATCCTCATGTGGCTCAACAAGTCCAGAAAGTGGAAGTTGCGTAAATATGGTAGAAGACAAGAAAGTTATACAGGCGACGGGCAGGCGGAAAACGGCGGTTGCCCAGGTCAGGTTGACCCGTGGTGATGGAAACTGGCGGGTGAACAAGCGTGATTTCGAGGGCTATTTTCCCCAGGAAGCTCTTCGGCACTACATCGTTCAGCCATTACAGCTTACCAACCAGGAAGGGGAGTTTGATATTGTTGTCAAGCTTACCGGTGGCGGTCTTTCGGGTCAGGCCGGGGCTTTGCGTCACGGATTGGCAAGAGCTCTTGTGCTCAGCGACTCGTCTTTGCGGGAAGTTTTGAAGAACAGCGGCTGTCTTACCCGGGATGCTCGAATGAAAGAGCGTAAGAAAGCCGGGCAGCCTGGTGCGCGCAAGAGATTCCAGTTCTCCAAGAGATAACGAGCTTTCTGCAGTTTCTGTATTCCAGGCATTCAGGATCGGACAGGCTTTTTTGATTCAGAAGGAGTTTTGCCCGATAGATTCAATCCATTGGAGTCTTTCTAATACAGCGGGATGCGCAAGGGATGCGGGAGTTGAGTAAACGCTGGCGGGCTGAAAATGAGTGAATTTGCGATGGTAAAAGGGGGGGTAGCAGCGCCTTGTGGTTTCAGCGCTTCGGGTGTCAGCTCAGGCATCAAGCGGAAGTCCCCTGATCTTGCTCTTATCTATTCGGACAGCGGCTGCGAGGTAGCCGGTGTGTTTACTTCCAATCGATTAAAGGGCTGGCATGTCTTTTTGTGTCTGGACCGGATCAGGGGTGGGTCTCCAATTTCGGCGATTGTTGTCAACAGCGGGAACGCAAATGCCTGTAACGGTTCGCAGGGCAGGAAAGATGCGGAGAAGACCGCGGAGCTTGCTGCCGAGGGGCTCGGAATCGACTCTAGCGGGGTTATGGTCTGTTCCACGGGGACTATCGGGATTCCGTTGCCGATGGACAAGATTGGGGCGGGCATTGCGGAGGCAGCTCAGGTTCTTGATTCTACCGACGGTTTTTCGGCTGCCAGGGCCATACTTACTACCGACACAGTAGAGAAAGAGGCTGCATTGGAGACAGTGATTGACGGTCGGCCTGTTCGTATAGGCGCTATGGCCAAGGGGTCGGGGATGATAGAGCCAGACATGGCCACGATGCTGGCGTTTTTTACTACCGATGCAGTTGTTGATCGGGCTTCATTGGGGGAGTGTCTTCGTGGCGCTGTTGACATGAGTTTCAACAGGATTTCCATTGATGGGGATCAGAGCTGCAATGACAGTGTTCTGTTCATGGCCAATGGTCTTGCAGGCAACAGTGTATTAAACAAGGAGCATCCTGAATGGCAGAAGTTTGAGTCTGCTGTTCGCGAGCTTGCTATGGATCTTGCATTGCGGTTGGTACGGGACGGGGAAGGAGCGACCAAGCTGGTTACTTTGCGCGTGGATGGCGCATCCAGCGCGGGGGATGCGCGGCGGGTTGTGAGAGCGGTTTCCAGGTCCCTGCTGGTAAAGACTTCCTGGTTCGGCAACGAGCCCAACTGGGGCAGGATTGTCAATGCGATCGGTTATTCGGGCGCTGACATTGATGTGGAGCGGATAGACGTGAGCTACGATTCGGAAGCCATAGTGAAAGCCGGCCGGCCGGTGGAAGGTTTCGATGTGGAACAATTCAGCCGTATCCTTGCACAGGATGAATTTACGGTTGGCATTGATTTGAACATGGGCCGGCACAGTGAAGTTATCTATACCTGCGATTGCAGTGTGGACTATGTTAAGATTAATGCCGAGTATATGACCTGAACTGTGAGGGATAAGGAGCAGGACCGTGGAAGAGGTAATACAGAAGGCCCGGGTTTTGATAGAAGCGCTTCCGTATATTCAGGAGTTCCGCGACGAAATAACTGTTATCAAGCTTGGTGGCAGCGCGATCGAAGATGAAGTCCATGAGCGGAGCATTCTCGCTGATGTGACTTTTATGGAATGTGTTGGCATGTATCCGGTTATTGTGCATGGTGGCGGCAAGGAGATAAGCCGGACGATGAAGAAGAGGGGTATTGAGCCTGAATTCCGGCAGGGATTCAGGGTTACCTCCGAAAAGGCTATTGAAGTGGTCAAGGACGTAATGGATCATGTTATCAATCCCCGGATAGTAGCTATTCTGGAGAAAATGGGGGCCAGGGCCGAGGGCATATCGGGCGAAGAGGTTTTTTCTTCCTGCAGGAAAGAGATCATTGATAAGCAGACCGGGCGGCACGGAGGCGTGGCGAGCACACGGCAGCAAACTGGGTCAGATGGAC
>CAYTRK010000051.1:0-11211 GCA_964440205.1 uncultured Victivallaceae bacterium | reverse complement strand
GACACGACGAACGTGAACAGACGCTCAACGCCCTGCTGGTGGAAATGGACGGTTTTGAGACTCAGGAAGGCGTGATCATACTGGCCGCGACAAACCGGCCCGATGTGCTGGACCCCGCGTTGATGCGGCCTGGAAGATTCGACAGGCAGATATCAATACCTCTGCCCATGCTTGAAGGCCGGGCGCAGATCCTTGCCATGCACGCCAAAAATGTCAAGCTGGCCGAAAGCGTTAATTTTAAGGACCTGGCGCGCGGGACCCCGGGCTTCTCAGGGGCGGATCTGGAAAACCTGCTTAACGAAGCCGCTCTCCAGGCCGGACGCCACGGCAAAGAATTTGTCGATCAACAAGACCTCGAAGAGGCCAGGGACAAGGTTCGCTGGGGACGCGAACAGCGAAGCCGGGTTCTGGACGAAGACGAAAAGAGAATTACCGCCTACCACGAATCGGGGCACGCCATGGTTACGCAACTTGTGGAACAAAGCGAACCGCTGCACAAGATAACCATCATTCCGCGAGGCGTAGCTTACCTGGGTGCGACCTTCCAACTTCCCGAGAAAGACCGGTTCATGGAAGGCAGGAAGAAACTCAAAGGCATGCTTGCCAGCCTGATGGGTGGACGGGTGGCCGAACAAATGATGTTCGGTGATATAACCTCCGGGGCGGCATCGGATCTGAAAGAAGCCACTAAAATCGCAAGACTGATGGTTTGCCAGTGGGGAATGAGCGAAGACCTCGGCCCTCAGGCCTTTGGCGACAACCAGGAGGTAATGTTCCTCGGCAGAGAAGTCCAGCGCAGCCAGACCTATAGCGAAGACACAGCCCGGAAAATAGATGCCGAAGTTGATAAGCTTCTGCGCGGCGCTTATAAAGAGGCAAAAACGATTCTTGAAACCAACCGGGATAAACTCGACATACTCGCCCGGGCTCTGCTGGAGGAGGAAACACTGGAAGGGCGTTGCGTAGGCGAAATTGTAGAATTCGGACATATACTTTCCAGCGAGGAACGAAAGAAACTGGGGCGGGACAAATACGGCCGGGAAAAAGAAGCGTCCGAGAAGGAGAATTCCCAATCCGTCGAACAGCCCCGGACTGACCAGGGCGAGTCGGATTCCCCTACGGATTCCGAAGTTGTGGCGCCCCCTGAAGAAGATAACAGGAAAAGCAACGAAGACAGCTCGCAAAAAAACTAAAATGAACGAGACTCCTCCGTTACAATGGAAATGCCGCGAAACATCGCTGATGATCTCGAATCGCCCCCTGTTAATGGGTATATTGAATGTAACCCCTGATTCTTTTTCCGACGGCGGGCGCTACATCGAGACGGAACAGGCGATCCGCCGCGGGCGGCAGATCGAAGAAGAAGGCGCCGATATTATAGACGTCGGCGGAGAGTCCACGCGGCCGGGCGCGAGACCGGTCGATGCCGCGGAAGAAATCAACCGGGTCGAGCCTGTTATCGAGGCCCTTTCATCTTCTACCTCGCTGCCTGTATCAATCGATACCCGCAAGGCCGAAGTAGCCGAACGGGCATTGTCAGCGGGGGCGTCAATCATAAACGATGTCTCTGGCCTGACCCACGATGCCGGAATGCCTCAAGTAGCCGCGCGCTATGGCGCTGGTGTTATCGCAATGCATATGCAGGGCACGCCGGGGACAATGCAGAAAGAGCCTCATTATGATAACGTCCTGGAGGAGATAAAGAACTGGCTTACACGCCGCGTGGCGGAACTTTCTGAACAGGGCATAGCCCCTGAATGTATTGCCATCGACCCGGGAATAGGATTCGGAAAGACCTTGGAACACAACCTTAAACTGCTTGCCAACGTGAAAGCGCTGGGTGATGCCGGGCGGCCCGTGGTCATAGGCGTTTCACGAAAGAGCTCGCTGGGGCGCATAACCGGCAGGGAAGCCGATGAGCGTCTTGCCGCATCTATTGCAGCTTTAGCCTTTTGTGTTTTGCATGGAACTCATATTATGAGGGTGCATGATGTTAAAGAATCGCGCGACGCTATCGAGGCGCTGTCGGCCATAAACAAATACAGGGAACAATAGCATGCTGATATGGCTCGGTAATATAGTCCAGGTCCTTATGCTGGCCTGTATCTTCTATTATGTGTTCCTGTTCCTGAGAGGAACCAGGGGTGCACAGGTTCTGCTCGGGCTCGTAGTGTTGCTCATGATTTTGATAGGCGTAACACATTTTCTTCAGCTTGCGGAAATTAACTGGCTGCTGCGCAGGCTGTCAGTGGGATTGGCTGTAGCTTTCCTGGTAATTTTTCAGCCGGAAATGAGGCGCGCGCTCGCCGAGCTCGGCAAACAGTCCAGTTTCGTCGCGCCTGCAAAGAAGAGAGATGTGATAGATAATGTTGTCAGGGCAATTGACAACCTTGCTGAACACCGCGTGGGAGCGCTCATAGCAATAGAGCGCGAAATAGGAACCAGGGCGATACAGGAATCGGGAATCAAGCTGGACGCCACCGTAGACCCGGAACTGCTGGCCAGCATATTCTTTCCTCACACCCCTCTGCATGACGGCGGGGTCATTATACGCGGGAACCGCATTGTTGCGGCAAAGTGCATTTTTCCGCTATCGCTTAATCCGGAACTTCACAAGACGCTGGGGACCAGGCACAGAGCGGCAGTGGGGCTCACCGAGGAAACAGACGCAGTAGTCGTTGTCGTGTCGGAAGAAACCGGCACAATCTCAGTAAGCTACCGCGGCCGCCTGAGCCGCGGCCTCGATGCAGTCCGGCTGCGCCGTTTCCTTACTGCCCTCATTCTCAAGGGGCGCGGCGCCGAAAGCGCCTGGAAAAGAGCCCAGGAGAAACTGGACCTCACCCCCGAAGGAATCGCCAAATCGGAACAGAGATCCGAAGGAAAAGAAAAAGATGAAGATTAGAATCAAATGGATTGCGCGCTTTTTCTCCAATAACAAGGAATTGAAGCTCCTGTCTCTGTTGCTGGGCGTGCTGACTTTCTATGCAATCCGGGGCGCCACAAGCGATGAAACGACAATAGAAATCCCTGTGAACGTCCGAATGGAGGAAGAAGGAATCGCGATACTTGAACGGGACCCCTCTTCAGTAAAGGTCACATTCAGAGGGTCCACGGAAGACATTCTTCGGCTTGCCCAGAAGCATATCAAAGCCGAGGTCAAAACGGTAATCAGACCAAAAGCCAAAAACCCTACTGGATCTGAACAGATCAACATACACCCGAGAAACATTACAGGCGCAGGCGGCGGAGTGCGTGTCGTAAACATCGAACCCAAGTCTGTACATATAAGCCTCGACAGAGAAGTCGAAAAAGAATTCCTCGTTGCCGAACCTGAGACAATCGGCGAACCGCTGCTGGGTAAAGTCGAAATCAGTTACGAACCCAAAACCGTCAGGATATACGGACCAAAAAGACGGCTGGAAGAAGCGAAAAACGTGGTAGCAACTGAACCTGTGCGCGTTGAAGGCAGGGTCGAATCTTTTACTACGGAAGCCCGCGTGATACCCCCGATTGCATGGGGATCGGAAATCGACCCGGAAACTATTGACGTTACCGTTAACATCGTAACCGAATCTATCAGCAGGCAGTGGACAAACGTTGCGGTTCTCGCGATGTCTCCGCAGGGAGAAGAAGTCAAATACCGTTTCATACCCCCGACTGTAGATGTCACTGTTCACGGAAGAAAAGCAATGGTCAAAAACGTCCTACGGAAGCACGTTTCTGTTTTCGCCGATTGCACCGAACTCGATTTGGACAGAACCAACATGGCGCCAGTCCATGTACATCTCCCGCCGGGAACCGACCTGCAGGCAACAGTCGAACCGGAAAAAATCCGTGTGCGGGCAATAGCGCCGGAAAAGAAGACAGCAGACGACACGCCTGAAACCGCTTCAGAAGAAGAAAACATTGAGGAAACTGGAGACGAATAGCGGAAATTTTGGGCGGCCGCTGTCCGAAAAGGAATCCTGTCATGGGAAATTCAAAAAAGAAAATCGATTACGGACTGAGAAGACTATGGGGATTGCTGATCCTGCCCATCTGCCTTTTTCTTTTTCTGAGCCTTTTTTCATATCACTGGCAGGATGTTCCGCTGCTTAAACAGCCCCCGAACAGCCCGGCAAACAACCTGATCGGACCCGTAGGCGCATGGTTGTCTTTCGTGCTGTTCTACCTGCTAGGAATAGGCGCATACCTGGCGCCTTTCTGGCTTGTCGCGTTCAGCGGAATCCTTTTCACAAAAATAGAACAGATCTGGAACAAAGTCGGATGGGCAGCCCTTTCAATGCTCGGCTTGATATCAGTATTTCAGCTTCACGATCTCTGGCCGGCAAAATGCGCCGAGATGAACATCGTGGACCCCGGCGGCATACTGGCTGGAGTAGTCGTGCGCGGACTGGTTTTGGCTCTGAGCCCGGTGGGTACAGGCATTGTGATGTGGTCGGTACTCATCGGATCTCTGGTCATGCTGCCAGGAATTCACAGTTACGCAAAAGCTGGCTCTTATATTGCTGCCGCTTACGGTTTCGCTGCTGAAAAAATAAAGGCTTTCCTTTCCGCCCGGCAGGACAAAGCCAGGCTTATGGCAAAACGAGAAAAGACGCTCGAAAAGGAAAGGCGGCGCCTCGAAAAACAGATGAAGGCCCAGAATGCACAACCGTCCCCGCCTCCGGCTGTGAAACCCGTTCCCGACCCGGAGCCCGCAGAGACCGCCGAGCCTGAAGCGCTTCCGAAACAGCCTGGCCCGCAAGAGAAGGAGCAACTTTCGTCGCCTCTCAGGGAAAAACCCGATGCCGGGCGGGAAATACCCGGCCAGGCCGCAAAACAGACGATGTACCAGCTCCCGCCGATCGAACTGCTGGAGGAAAACACAGGCACAAAAAGTAAAGCTGTTAAGACCGATATTTCGACAACCTCAAGGATTCTTTCTGAAACGCTTTCTGAATTCGGCATTGATGCAGAAGTGACCAATGTCGAAAAAGGACCGGTGGTGACCCGTTACGAACTTCTTCCTGCTGCAGGTGTCAGAGTTGAGAAGATCAGTTCCCTCAGCAACAATATTGCCCTGTCCCTCAAAGCCACCAGCGTACGGGTTCAGGCGCCTGTCCCCGGCAAAGGAGTCGTAGGCATCGAAATCCCCAACAGCACTGCAAACCTGGTTACAATTCGGGAAATAATCGAAAGCGACGCGTGGCAAGAGAAAGAAAAACACCTCCCGCTGGTTCTTGGCAAGGACGTGGGCGGAAACGATCTGGTCGCCGACCTAGCCGATATGCCGCATCTTTTGATAGCCGGCGCTACCGGCGCCGGAAAAACGGTCTGCATGAATTCAGTGCTGGCAGGGCTTTTGATGTCTAAAACTCCCGACCAGCTCAGGCTCATGCTGGTGGATCCGAAAATTGTCGAATTTTCAGCTTTCAACAATCTTCCGCATCTTGTTGTCCCGGTCATAACCGACCCCAAAAAAGTTGCGCTGGGCCTGAGATGGGCAATTAATGAAATGGAAAAACGCTACAAGCTTTTCGCAAAGGTCGGCGTCAGAAACATTGCAAGCTTCAACAGCCGGCCCATTGCCACGCAGGAACAGCTCTTCGGCGAACCGGGAGAGGAGGAACCTAAAAATGAGATTCCAGCTAAACTCCCGTACATAGTAGTCATTGTTGATGAGCTGGCCGACCTCATGCTCGCGGCTCAGGCCGAAGTCGAAAACTGTATTGCGCGCCTCGCGCAATTGTCGCGCGCTGTGGGTATACACATGATACTGTCCACGCAGCGACCCTCGGTAAATGTGATAACCGGCACCATAAAAGCGAACTTCCCCGCCCGGATTGCTTTCCAGGTGGCCCAGAAAGTCGACAGCAGAACAATCATAGATACGGTAGGCGCCGAAAAACTGCTGGGGCGCGGGGATATGCTGTTCCAGCCGCCGGGAACAAGCAAAATTGTACGGGCACAGGGCGCGATGACGTCGGATAATGAAATCAACAAAATCGTTGAGTTCATAAAGAAACAGGGACAGCCGGAGTACGAAACAGCTATCCAGGAAAAGATAGAGAAAACCGCGGCTCCAGGCTCCGTCGGCAATGAGGACGATGAACTTATAAACCAGTCGGTGCAGATTATCCGGGAAACACATCGAGCGTCAACTTCCTCACTCCAGCGCCGCTTACGCATTGGCTATACGCGCGCTGCCAGAATAATGGATATACTCGAAGAAAAAGGCATAGTCGGCCCGCCCCAGGGTTCTGAGCCGCGGGAAATACTCATTGATCTCGACGGCGAAATCCCCGATAATCCCGAGCAGACATAAGGAAAACACACGCATATGGCACTCGGCAGAAAATTAAGCGACGCCAGAAAGAGAAGAGGGGTGTCACAGTCCGAAGTGGCTTCCGCCACACGGATGAAAGTCCAGATTGTCAATTCCCTCGAAGAAGAAGACTTCAGCAAGATCGCAGCCCCAATATACGGCAAGGGCTTCATTAAACTCTACGCGGAATACGTCGGGCTTGATCCGCAACCGCTGATAGATGAATACATGAATGAGTTTGTTAACCCGGCGCCTCCTCCAACCGCAGCGACAATAGATGAAGCCGTAAGGGAGGTTTCCTCTGAGGAAATAACACCCTCGCATACTCAGGAAACCGCGCCGGAAGAACAGGCAGAGGGAAAACTCGAACCTGCCGAGCCAGTGGAAGAAGAACCGGACCTCTTTTCCTCGTCCTACAAACAGCGGATACAGAAAACCGCCCCTTCCGCAGGAAACCGTCCCCCGAAAAAAACAGGCTTTGATTTCAATAAGCTGAAACAAGTGTCAAAGGAAGCCCTGACACGGGCAAAGCTGGAATGCAGCAAAGGAATACAGGTTCTTGTTGAAGCAACAACGCGGTTCACGCGTTATCTCCGTTCAAGACAATGGAGACTGCCAAAACCATCGATTCCTCAGACCCCGGGAAAGAAAATCGCTGTAGGGGCGGGAATTCTTCTTGTCGTGATCCTTGTGATTTCATCCCTGCATAGCTGTTTCAGCCGCACGGAAAAACCCAAGCCCGCCCCCGAAACAGAAGTGCAGCGCGAACTGCGCCCGGCTTTTGACCCGCCGGAACCCTTTGTGGACCGGTAACCTCCTGCCTGGCGCATACAGCAGAAAAAGACATGACCCACAAACCAACAACCGACACTTACAACGTCTCCTTCATCAGCCTGGGTTGCGCCAAGAATCTGGTGGATACCCAGTTAATGGCCGGCTCCCTTCTGAAGAATGGCATATCACTCTCCCCTACCCCCGAACAGGCAGATGCGCTGGTGGTCAACACCTGCGCATTTATCGAAGACGCCCGAAAAGAAGCCTCTGAAGCCATCGAAGAAGCGTGCAACATGAAGACCTCAGGGCAATGCCGGGCAGTGATCGTTGCCGGCTGCATGGCGCAAAGATACAGACATGAACTGCTGGATCGTTTTCCGGATGTCGACGCCGTTCTGGGGCTGGACAACATCGATCAACTCGCGGAAGTCCTCAGGCAGATCATGGCGGGCGAAACAAAGGTTCTTCGAGTCGACAGCGCTGCAAAAAGACTTTTTAACCCCGATATTCCGGGAATCGTTTTCACCGGCGGACCGTTTGCGTATCTGAAGATTGCCGAAGGATGCAACCACAGTTGCGCGTTCTGCACAATTCCTTCAATAAGGGGCAGGTTCCGGTCCCGTCCTATCAAGGATCTTGTAGCCGAAGCAGAACAACTCCTTGAAAACGGGCGAAAAGAACTGAACCTCATCGCACAAGACACTACCTCATACGGAAAAGACCTGCCCGGCAATGTGGATATCTGCGATCTGCTGGAGGCTATCTCCGGAATCGCCGGCGAATTCTGGATAAGAATGTTGTACAGCTATCCCTCGCGAATAAGCGATAAACTGCTCGATTGTATCGATTCCCTGCCACAGGCGCTTCCCTACATCGATGTTCCCATCCAGCACAGCCATCCGGACATTCTCAAAAAAATGAAGCGGGGCAATACCGTCAGCCACGTCGAAAATATAGCCGGACACATACGGGAAGTCCTCCCCGGAGCGACCGTCAGGACCACATGCCTGGTCGGCTTTCCCGGTGAACAGAAACACCATTTTGAACATCTGGCCGAGTACGTGGAAAAGCAGCAGTTTGACCATCTTGGCGTTTTTACATATTCACCCGAAGAAGGGACCCCCGCGGAACAAATGGCAGAACGTCCGTCAGAAGACGTTGCGGAAGAAAGACGCGACATCATTATGAATATCCAGAAAGAAGTCGTTAACAGGATCAACAGCAATCTCATAGGTAAATCCGAATCCGCCCTGCTCGAAGCAGAAACCGAAGAGAGCGGTTCATGGATAGGCCGCACAAAAAGATTCGCCCCCGAGGTCGACGGCATAGCTCTGATCAACGAAGTCCCCGAAGACGCAACCTCCGGCGACATCATTCCCGTAACCTACACCGACCAGGCCGGCTACGACATGATCACCACCGCACACCCCCCTAACAAGTAGAACCCATCCGAAAAGGGTAGGAGGGTAAGAAAACGGGCAAAGCCGAAGAAACACGTACTCGTACACCTACTCGTACACGCGAATAGTAGCGAGCGTTTAAGTGAGTCGGGTAAGTGTATCCGAATTATACGGAAGAGATATGGGTGTACGAGTACTGTCAAAAGTTTTATAAAAACGTATGAACATGGGAATGAGTTGACGATTACAGACCACGAGTAGAATCTTCCGCATCGTCGGTCGTCCCGACTCTCTTCGAGGTCGGGATCGCCCGTAATCGTTCTGTTCTGTAACCTCTGTAACACTCTGCAACCCATAAAACATTGACACTTCCCCAAAAACAAACGACACTCACGGGCACACTGAGAACCTGCAACCGATAACCGACTACCATAAAAATGACTAACGAATGGAATATAAAATCAATGGAGCAGAATTGCTCCAGTTGTGAAAAGCCTTTTCACGATAAGGAAACATGCTTTTCCGTTCTTGATTTCACGGAAGCTGGCTACATCCGTTCCGACTACTGTCTTGACTGCTGGAACGGGCGGAATAATGAAAGCTCGCCCTTCAGCGTGTGGCAGACGGTGTATACCGTCCCGCCCCCGGAACCTGAGGAGCCGCTCAAAAAGGAGAATGCCGAAAACCTTTTGCGCCGCCTGATGGAAAAAGACGACGATTCAAAGGATGGTGTCCGCTACATTCTTGCCGTAATGCTTGAGAGAAAAAAATTACTTGTGGAACGCGATATTCAGACAACCGAACACGGCGACAAGATCAGGGTCTATGAACACAGGAAAACCGGGGAAACCTTTATCATCCGCGATCCGCAATTGAACCTTAACAGCCTCGGAAAAGTTCAACGCCAGGTAGCAGAAATGCTTTCCTGAACACATTACTCCTGCAACAAGACCTATGCTGGATATAAAGATAACAGGTGGGACGGTATACGACGGTACTGGCAGTAACCCTGTCACGACCGATGTCGGAGTCAAGGGAAGCCGCATCTGCGAATTGGGCAGCCTTGCCAATAGCGAATCCGGCCTTACCATAGACGCAACCGGACTTACAGTATGCCCCGGGTTCATAGATGCGCACTCACACTCCGATACTTACCTTCTTATAGACCCCTCAGCCACCAGCAAGGTTTTTCAGGGGATCACAACCGAAATCGTCGGCAACTGCGGCAGCTCGGCAGCTCCTCTGTATCCACCCCACCGGATGCCGTCAGACTGGGAGTCGCAGACATACCCGGGAAAATGGCGGACCATGAAAGAATACAGGTCATTGCTGGAACAAACTGAGCCTGCCGTCAATGTGGTTCCGCTTGTAGGCCACCGGAACCTGCGAGTGGCATGCATCGGTTACGAACACCGCAAAGTAACGCCCGAAGAGCTCCATCGGATGGAACACCTGCTTGAAGAGGCTTTCGACCACGGAGCGCGAGGCTTCAGTACCGGCCTGATATACGCGCCGGCATCTTCTGCGGACATAGACGAAATATCCGCGCTTGCCAAGGTAGTTGCCCGTCGGGGCGGGGTGTACACGAGCCACATGCGCAACGAGGGTTCAGCATTGATTCAAGCTGTAGAAGAAACTTTATCCATCGCCCGAAATAGCGGGGCAACAACAGAAATATCACATCTGAAAGCTTCCGGGCGGACAAACTGGCAATTGATTGACACCGCTCTTTCCGCAATCGAAGCGGCCGTTGCTTCCGGATTGCGGGTTGCCGCAGACCGTTACCCTTACACTACCGGCTACACGGATCTTGACGTCGTCTTCCCCGACTGGGCGCACGACGGCGGGCGCGAGGCTCTTCTTGAACGGCTGGCTGACCAGGATATTGTCGGCCGAATCCGCGAAGACCTGATGAACGCCAGAAGTGATGAAGACTGGGCCTGCGTGATAATCGGCTCCACATCGCACCCGGACAATATGCCTTTCCGCGGGCAAACACTTCCCGATGTTGCCGAAGTGTTGGATCTACATCCGGTTGATGCAGTAATTCATCTGGCCAGAACGGACAAACTGCAAACAACCGCTTTCTTTGGCGGAATGAACGAGGAAAACATGCGCAAAGTACTGGCTCATCCCTACATCATGGTCGGCACCGACGCTTCGCTGAGAACACCCGGCGGCGCTCTCGGGCAGGACTTCCCCCATCCAAGAGCGTACGGTACCTTTCCACGCTACCTGGACATCTGCTCAAACATCCCCGGCATGACCACTGCCGAAGCAATAAGAAAAGCAACATCTTTGCCGGCTAACCATTTCGGACTGAAGAAAAGGGGCGAGATCAAGCCCGGCAACTATGCGGACCTTATAGTCTTGGATCCCGAAAACTTCAAAGACCATTCCATCTACTCCGACCCACACCGGCTTACCACGGGCATCAGGCATCTCTGCATCAACGGCCGGCTCGCAATCCACAACACCTGCCTGACAGGCACCCGCCCCGGCAAAATCCTCTGAACCGGCAAGTACAGCTATACTCAAGCACCTCCCGCAAACCGGCATTCACTTGCTTATTGTATTCCCGCTCGGGAATATTTGTTTTCGAACAAGATAATTTGCAAGACATCTTCCTGATCGGGAATATTTCTGCTTGACATTAAGCAGAAGTCATGAGATGCTCCCGATCAGGAACATGAAAAAGATAAGTAACAGCATGGAATTAGGCGAAGTTAT
>CAYTRK010000050.1:0-11302 GCA_964440205.1 uncultured Victivallaceae bacterium | reverse complement strand
GATACGTTGCCAATGCCGGCGACGGAGAACCAACTCTTCATCCGGAATTTTCTGAACGTATGGCCATGTTCGGCGAAATGCTCGACAACTGGGATGCTCCGGTTCCCGCCCCCGAAGTTTCTGTTGTTAGCAACGGCGCAAGATTGAGCAAAAACGGAATCATCGATGCGGTTGCGAGTAATGGACTTTCGCTTATAGTGTCCTTCCCCACCCCTGATCCTGAATCGTACGGACAGGTTATGGTAGGCGATTCTTCACGAGGTCCCGAACTTCTCGAAAAAGTCGTTCCCGGCATTCAAAAAGCAATGAAACTTGCGGCAACCGGAGAGCTATCTAAACTGCTTTTTCATATTTCACCTCCTGAACGTGAAATTGTCCGCAGGGATTTCGGCCGTACAATCGATTTCCTGACCGGTCATGCCGCTGATGCCGATCTTGAAAAAATAGAGCTCGTCATGTTTCCGTCAACAAGCAATCGGTCCGGTTCTGTTCGCAACTGGGTGGACGGAACAGACATGTACAAAGACCTTTTCAAAAAATACAACGGCAAGACAATAAACGGCGTCAAAGTTGAAATGAAACTTGTGCTGGAACGTTTTCTTTCAGGAATCGGAGAAATAGCGGACCTTATTCGAGCTTTTCATTTCCCCTGCCTGTGGAATGCAAACCTGTTCATTGCCGCGGACGGCTCATCAATCTGCTGCAACGACCAGGCAGTGAAAAACGCAATGGGCAACATTCTGGATCAAAGCATAGATAAACTCATGACTGCAAAGGAGAACTATCGGCCCGGCCGCACATGCGCCGGATGCGACCAACGTCCTGAAAAAATGGCCGGATCCCCCTCCGCATGCATATTTAGCCTTGCCACCAGAATAAGAATTGCAATGGCGCCAAAAACCCGCAAACAAACTGCAAACACTCCCGCCATCGATGCGGCTGGTGTATATCATTTTGGAGCAAATAACCGCTACAGCATACGCGTGGCATCCTCTATCGAGGAGCGCCACAAGGCATGGAAGCTGGTTCACGAAGTCTACAGCGAAAAAGGCTACACTCAAGCCGAATCGAACGGCCTGTGGTATAACATTCACGATGCCCTGCCCCAGACCACTACATTGCTGGTCGAAGATAAGGGCAGCCCTGTGGCTACTCTGACACTGGTCCCGGATTCACCACTGAAGCTGCCCGCCGACGAACTCTACTCCAAAGAGATCAATACCCTGCGCGCCAGGAATAGAAAGCCATGCGAAATCATGAGCCTGGCCTGCAAAGAAAAGAACTTGAGGCATGGCGCGGAAATCATGAAACACTTATTCAAATTGGCGTACCTAACCGCCTCACGGTTGGTTGAGGGCACGGACTTCCTGATTACCGTCAATCCCAGGCACGCCATGTTCTACAAGAGAACACTGCGCATGACCCTACACGGAGCCGAAAAGAGTTACACCAAAGTCAGTGGCGCGCCTGCGGTCCTTCTGGCTCTTGACCTGACAACGGCCGAGAAACAATACGAGGAACACTATGGGGATAAACCAGGCAGCCTGTTCCGTTTCTTCGTGAACCCGGCCAGTGAACCCGGCATTCTGAAATGGATAACCGCACACCATTATCCACTGGACAGGTCTTCCCTGCGAAAGTACTTCATGACACAGAAACCACTGCTTCAGTCCCAGCCGCGTCCGCAGCGGCACTTCATTGAAGAATGCTACCCCGGCTATAACCTCAGCCTGATAAAACCAAGGCCGTCCATATGGCCCGCCCGGTTCGCGAGCACATGGACCAAAGCAGCCTCTTGCTAGCCCGCATATCTCTGATCTTTTTCGCGCAAGAAATTTCTTGCGCGGAATAGCCCCGTGGATGGCGCCCCAAAAACAGCAGGTCGCGCGTGTTCAAAATTCAGGCGAGACATTACTGAAATATGACATTGACTTATCTGTTTGTGAAGGCTAGAAAGTATTTCTTTGGAGATTATACTATGAGCAGAATGCGTATTAAAGATATCGAAATTCGCGATGCTGACATTTTTGAAATACTGCTCGACAATTTTCCCGATATGATTCACTCCATCGACGATGAAGGAAACATCGTCTACACCAATAAAACGGCAGAGTCTCTTCTTGGTTACACCTGTGACGAGTTGCTCGGCATGAATATCAAGCAGATATATGCAAAGGAGGTGCTGGAAGAACTTGAAAAAGGCTTTTCAGATCTCAAACAACGGGGCGACAAGACTGTCGAAAGCAAGCTTCAGTCAAAAGACGGAAAAACCATACCGGTGGAAATAAGATCTTTCAGCATATACGACGATGAAGGCAATTTCATCAGAACTTTTTCGATCCTTAGAGATATCAGAGACATAAAAGACCTCCAGCAAAGCCTGGTCCACGCAGGAAGACTCGCTGCTATAGGAGAACTATCTTCGGGAGTAGCTCATGATATTAATAATCCTCTGACGGTAATCCTCCTGGCCAACGAGATGATAGCGCGAGAACTCCAAAAGCTTGATATAGAATCAGGATCCTCGCTCGATCGCATTAAGTCGCAGGCAGAAGATATACAAAGAGCATCTCGTTCCATACAGAAACTTGCCAACCATCTTCGCAATTTCTCCCGCGGCATGGTTGAGAATTTCGAACTGGTGGACCTTTTCGACACCGTAGAGGATTCCCTCTTCATTACAAAAAACAAGGTTCAGAAGTCCGGCGTCACCGTTCACAGTAACCTCAGAAAAGGAGAATACCTGGTCAAAGGTTGCCCCAACCATCTCGAACAGGTGTTCGTCAACATCATCGGAAACGCCTGCGACGCCATGACAGAAAGCAGCAAGAAGGATTTGACGATAAACGCCAAAGAAATAGAAAAGAACTCAACCGGTTACTGGAAGTTGGACATCAACGATACTGGCGCCGGCATACCCCCAGAGGTGAAGGACGAAGTGTTTCAGTCCTTTTTTACAACCAAAGAAAAAGGGAAAGGCACCGGTCTCGGTCTCTCAATATCCCGCGGTATAATCAAGGACCACAAGGGAGATATCGAGGTAAACTCGGAACCGGGCACAGGCGCTACTTTCTCTATCATCCTGCCCAAAGCGCAGTCCTGACACGCCGTGGCCGCAGCCTATTCCTTCGCGGTTCGTACGTACTCTCCCTGCCAGTCGTCTTCCGGCGGATCCGACCGGTATGTCTCGGCGCGCTTCTTCAGGATAACGGAAGGATTGTCTGCATGCTTGCCGAGTATTTCCTCAAGCTTCCGTATACATTCGTCCCACTGCCGTCTCTCGAAAACGGAAAGAGCCTCCGAATACATGCGCACCAGCCAGATAGTTTCCTCTCCGGCCTCCCGCCGGGGACATATAAGTTCGTAAATCCTGGTGTCTTGCTGCTTCCCTGCAACCCTGATCCTGCCCAGCGGACGCGCAAGCATGCTGTCCTGCGCCCGCTGATACGTTGATTCGCTTATTATCACCGATGTGCCGAAATCCTTGTTTGCCGGCTCCAGACGGGAGGCCAGGTTCACTACATCGCCCATTACCGTATACTGAAATTTTTTCTGCGAGCCCATGTTGCCCGCAGTCACCGGCCCCGAACTGAGCCCCATCCGGACTCTGAACTCGCCACCGTACTCAGCGCCAAGGTTTATATTCAGTTCCCTTACAATGCTCTGCTGCTCAAGCGCTGCCAGGCACGCTTTCAGTGCGTGTTGCTCGTCCGGATAAGGCGCGCCCCACACAGCCATCACTCCGTCGCCAATATACTTGTCCACGTAACCGCCGTGCTCCATGATGCAGTCAGTCACCGGTGTAAGATATTTATTGAGAATATCGGTAACTGCCGCAGGTGGCAGTTTCTCGCTCATAGTCGTAAACCCGCTGACATCGGAAAAAAATACCGTGGCCTCAGCGCTGTGACCCTTCAGGGAGAAACTACCCGGATTTTCCTCCAGATACTCCAGCACTTTGTCTGAAACCATTGTGGAAAACATGTTTCGTATCTTTCTGCGGTCGGCTTCTTCGACAAAGAAACGGTATGAGATCACAGTGAAAGCACAGAATGCTATGTAAGCGCCCGGTCCCAGCAAAGGCAGAATCCGCCAGCTCAAATGCACCCCGGCATAGGAAAGCAGAATATACAGAACAAGAAACAGCGCTGCCACAGGACCCAGTGATGCAGTCTGGACCTTCTGGCAAATAACAGTAAAACATAGGAACACAAGCGTCCACAGGATCACCTTCTCGCGTTGTTTCAACGGACGGATGAAGTCACCGTTCAGTATGTTCGACACCGCCGTAACGTGAACATGCACCATGGGAACCGGTTTGTTCACAGACAGCGGGTAAGGACCTACATCTTCGCCAGTGATTGTAAGGCCCACAAAAACAAGAGAATCATCGATGGCCTCTTTCCAGGCAACAGCCTGAACGGCCAGTTCCCTGTCCGCCCCTTTATGGACATCGCGCGCCACCTGTTCAAAACTGACCGAACGTATATCTTCAAATTTACTTCTGAAATTGAGATACATCCTGCCCCGCTCGTCAACAGGAATACGGTATGTGGCGCCGTCCGGCGAGTGGATTAAAACCTCCTTACCAAAAAATACTTCCACCTCCCCGGGTTCAAGGGGAAAATCGACACCCATATGGGCAAGTGCGGAAACAAGCGCAAGTGATGGAACAAAAACGCGCCTTGTCTTCTTCTTTACACTGTTGTAATAACTGAATCCCAGGACAACGGGAATCCTCCTTATGACGCTATCAGGATCACGGGGCCCGTTCATAAAACCCAGAAGCGTATAATCCAGCAGTTCACGGCTGGGCAACGCGGCATCAGGCGAATACCCATAGTTCAGAAAGGCTTTTCTCGACGGAAAATGAATATCCTCCTGCGGAATCGCCATTTCTTTCAAATAGAACACTCGTTCGCCATAGTTCTCGTCCCCCTCCCTGCTCTGCCCAATCACATCGGCGTCTGTAAACCCAGGTATCTCCGTTGCCTGCGGATCCACCCCACCTCCACGGAAATGATACCCGTTTACAACCTCAAATAAACCCTTTTCCTGTATGGAAGCCAGGCGATGCACAAAGAAAACCGTCCCCTGCTCAACGGAAAACTGCGTAAGATCAGAAAGCGTGCTTCGCCGGACTATTCCGGCCGGATTTGAAGCAATATGGTTGATGTCTCGTATGATGCTGTTCAACGTCTCGGGCGAACGCGTGACGGGTTTCTGCGAGCCGCCTTCTGAACCGTGCCAGCTCGGGAAGATGAAGTCGTATGCAACAACAGAGGGCTCAAAAAAGACTTCGAAAAAAGTCAACTGATCGTAGAAGGGCTTCCGCCACAACCACTCCCCGGAACCGTATTTCCCGAGCTTCCGCACAGTTGGTTCGTCTATGGCAAGAAGAATCACATCTTTCCGTATGTTCTTTTCTGCCTCAGAGGAAAGTGCATGCCGCCATCGCATTCGAAGATCAACCGAAGCGTCCTCCCAGGGCCGGAAAAGCCTAGCCACAAGAACACCGGCTTCCAGGGACAGAACAGAAAGAAGAACGACTGCCACAAATCCCGATAATCTTAATTTCTGTAATTTCACAACAGATAACATGAGCGGTAAACACCGGGGCCCGCACGAGGCCTCCCTTCAATGTCTCTCATAGACCTCTTTCAGTCCCGGTTCAAGGAAAAACCTCCGTTTCCTGACGCCGGAAACCCGGATCTGCCAATTTGCGCACTGTAAAAAAACTAAAAAAGCTTGACCTTTATCACCCTCTCAGCTAAAGTTATCAGGGTATAGTACAGGTACTAAAGAAACAGAAGCCACCTTACAGGACTGGAGGCAAAGCAGATTATGAAGCGTTTTTCTTATTTCGCAGCAGCCGTTATCTTCATTTTCACAATAGCTGGCGTTGCAAAGGGGGCAGACCCATTTGATCCGCTTTTTTTGATAACACAATTTTCCGGAACCTGCCAGGTTAAGACACCTGATTCCGACTCTTTTGTGGCAGCGGTGGAAAACAAGGCATATCCATATGGAACTACCGTTAAAACAGGCCGCAAATCGTCCGCCCATATAAAATTTTCAAGGAATAACACCTGCCGCCTCTTGGCAAACGCAATAATGGAAGTAGCCGAAGACAACGCCAATCCCAAGTTGAAACGCCTCCTCCTTGATGTAGGAAAGATCGAGGTCTCTCTCGACGAAGAACTCAAAGAAACCGGCAACAAACTCCAGGTTGCGACTCCCACTGCAATATGCGGCGCCGTAGGGACCCGATTCACCGTGACCGTCCAGGTAGAGCAGGATCTGAAAATCGCCGCCTTTCTCGTCAAGAAGGGAATAATAAGAGTATGGAGTGATCATTTCAATGTGCCGGAACTGGGGAAAGATGAAAGCGCATCGGTTTCCGCTTCCCGTGACATGGGTTTCATACGCCTGCGTAATCTCAAAGGAAAGTATAAGGTTGAAATCAAAGACGCAAAAGGCGAACCAAAAATCGTGGATGCCGAGTCGGGAACAACCTTCAAAATTTACCAGCGTTGGTCGCCAGACGGAGAATCTCTGCTGGTGACAATTGTTCTTGTGTCGCCGGATGGGGAACTGCAGGAATCCATTACATATAGTCTTGATGCCGACGGCATCAAGGAACTCCCGAAAGAATTCCTCCCGGGAAGACCGGAAGAGGAAGAGCAGCCACAAGAAGGAACCACAACCACTACTACGACAACCACCACGACCGTAACAGATGGAGAAGTCCCCGTTATCACAACAACAACCAGTACGACAACAACAACTACTACAACCACGTTGCCTTCGGTAACCCCGGTAGGCCGTTTCTAGTCTTATCCGACCAGCATAGAACTGAGAGCAAAGCAACTGCATTCCGGTGTAATGCCGGAATGCAGCGTTTTTTTGGACAGGAGCGATGACTCATGTTTATTTCTAAATTCAATAAGATGATAAAAAATCGTATTCTGTGGGGCGCATTTGCCATCATAGTGTGCATAGCTTTCATCGGGGCATATTCAATGGGTGGCGGACAACAACAGGAGACCAGGCTCGCAGGCCGGATAAACGGCCATGACGTGACCCGAGAGGAATTCCGACGCGCCACACTTTATACCCTGGAGCTAAGGCAGCCACCGAAACTCGAGCCTCAGATGCAGCGGCTGCTTCGCGAAGAAACGTGGAAACGACTTGCCGCTGTTGAAGTTGCAGACGAGATGGACCTGACGGCCTCCAATCAGGAGATGCAAGCATTTAAACGCCGCGACCCCAGCTTCCAGGAAAATGGCGAGTTCAGCCAACGGAAATTCGAGGAAGTGGCCCGCCAACGTAATATTCCGGTCGAACTCTACGAGAGTTACCTTCAGCAACAGATTACACTTATAAAACTTCAATCTCTTTTTCAGGCCTCCGTGTGGATTTCCCCCTTCGAGGCAGACCGTAAACTGCGCGACTTTACAGACCAGCGCACAGTGAAATGCGCCCTTTTCGAGGCTGAAAAATTCACGGAAAAAGATGATTTATCCGATAAAGAAGTCAAAGACTTCTTCAACGAAAACAAGCAATTCTTCACGATTCCGGAAAGAGCCAGCGTAAAATACGTCTCATTCCCCTATTCAAACATGCTGGAGCAAGCAGAGGTAGCGGCAGTCGACATAGAAACATACTATACCGACCACCCGGATCTTTACGCTAAAACCAATGCAGCAGGCGAGGAAGTCAAAGTTCCTTTCGATCAAGTCAAGGATGATATAAGACATATTCTCAAGAAAGAAGAAGCCGCATACCTTGCCTACAAACACGCAGATGAATTTGTTTCGGAGCTTACTCCGTCTAACCCCTCCGACAAAGTCCCCTCATTCACTGAGTTGGCAAAAGCCTGGGGTATTGCAGTATCCACCACCGCGCTTTTCACCGCCAATGGACACCCGCCGGCAATAAGCAATAATCCCGAATTTGCAGAAACTGCTTTCCGCCTTGAGCCTGGCGTCGCCTTGCGCAGCTTCAGCGAGCCGGTTGCCGGGAAAGACTCGGTCTATGTTCTTTCCGCTCACGCCAGGTCGCCCGAACACATACCGGATCTCCAGGAAGTTTTCGAAGACGTTCGCAAAGTCGCTTCAAAGCGGAAACAACAGGAAGCCTTCTGGGAAAAAGTCCAAGAGATGCGGGAAAAGACTGCTGATTCCATCGAAGAAAACGTTGATTTCGAAACCGTGATCGCGAGCTTGGGCGGAAATGTCGCAACAACCCTCACGTTTTCAGCCTACACAGAGGAAACCCCCGACTATGCCTATTTCAATTCAATACTTGAAAATACCCTCTCTCTCAACGCCGGCTCATTATCCGATCCTATACCGGTCCCCGAAGGAGCGCTGATTGCATACGTGAGCAACCGCGAACCCGGCGATATCCAGACCATGCAATATGCCAGGGCTGAAATCCGCAATATGGTCGCCAGATACAGGGCCGAGGGCATCATGCAGGACTGGAAGGAATATATCATGCGTAAAACCGATATAGAAATCATGCTGCCTCCAATTGAAGACGAGGAGCACGAACAGGAAGCTTCAGCCTCCCCTGCAAATCCCCAAGCCTGACACATCGAAGACGCCTGGCAGGTTCTTGATCTTGCCCCCGAATGAAATTTCGCTTATCCTTGTTATTGATGAAAGCGTTTCTCATAGTTCTCGATTCCGCCGGCATAGGAGCAGCGCCAGACGCAGCCCAGTACGGCGATTCGGGCGCAAGCACCATACCCCACACCGCTTCGGCCTGCAACGGCCTTTACCTGCCTTTCATGGCTTCTATCGGCCTTGGAAATATCCCCGATTTGATCCCTGAAGGCTTGCCGATCCCTGGCGTTCCACCAGAGGCTTCGCCATCCGGATCATATGGCGCCATGCAGGAAATGTCCCGCGGGAAAGACACCACCACCGGCCATTGGGAAATGGCTGGGATTTACCTGAAACACGGATTTACCGTTTTCCCGGCAGGTCCCCCTGCCTTCCCAGACAAACTGGTACACCAATTCGAGTTGAGAACAGGACGGGGAATCCTGGGAAACAAGGCCGCAAGCGGCACAAGGATTATCGAAGAACTCGGCGAAGAACATATACATACAGGCAAACCGATAATCTATACAAGCGCAGATTCAGTCTTCCAGATCGCTGCACACAAAGATGTGATATCCCTGAAAGAATTGTACAGCATCTGTAACGTCGCAAGAGAATTGTGCAACAGCTACCAGGTGGGCCGGGTTATCGCGCGCCCCTTCACCGGTCGGCCGGGCAATTTCAAGCGAACCAACGAACGCAGAGACTTCTCTCTGCCGCCAACCGAAAAAACTATCCTCGACCGCTTAAGCGAGTCGAATATACATACTGTTACCGTCGGGAAGCTAGACGACATCTTTGCCGGACAGGGCATAGCAGAAGCAATCCATGTTGAAAACAATTCAGACGCGATGTCGGCCCTCAAAAAACTCGCATCCAAAACCAGTCCCAGCCCGGCTTTTGTCTTCGCCAACCTTATCGATTTTGATATGCTATATGGACATAGACGCGACCCTCAAGGCTACGGACGCGAGTTGGAAACAGTAGACGCTTTCCTCCAGGATTTCAGCTGCGCCATCTCCGATGATGACGTCTTGCTGCTTACAGCTGATCACGGCAATGATCCGACATTCCAGGGAACAGATCACACTCGCGAATACGTTCCTCTTCTCTGTTACTGCAGAAAGCGTCCGCCGGCAAATCTCGGGATAAGGAAAGGATTTTACGATATCGCACAGACTATTGCCTGGCTGTTCCAACTGCCGGCAATGAAAAGAGGGCAAAGCTTCCTCTGAGTGTCAGTCCGCAGGCTGAAGGGTCTGCCAGCAAGTCTGCCCGTTTATATCAACCTCTTCCCACTCGCCGGTTACGTCACTCTTCTTCTTTGCTTCTATGTCCACCGCAAGCGTCTCATCTGAGATATAGTCTCCGAACTTCTCGACAACCCGATCAAGCTCCGGAGGAGCGCAGTACATGTACTTTATCCGCTGGGAGACTTCTAGATCTTTCTGCTTTCTAAGATTCTGGATACGATTAACAATCTCCCTTGCATGTCCTTCCTGTAAAAGCTCTTCAGTCTGCCTGGTTTCCAGGGCTACCGCTACCTCCCCCTCTGAAGCAACGATAAGACCTTCCCTGGGAATCCGTTCGATCACCGCCTCTTCCGGTCTCAGTTCAACTTTCCGGCCGTCGATGTTGAGTTCAACGCACTTTCCGTCGGCAAGCTGCTCTCCGTCATGCTCGTCCAGGCGCTCTATCGCCTTTGCAATTTCCCCGACCTTCCTGCCCCACTTAGGACCGAGCAGCTTGAAATTCGGCTTTGCCTTCAACCAGACCAGCCTAGTTTCATCCGGCTCGATTTCCACGGATTTCACGTTCAATTCATTGAGCACTATATCCTTGAGGTCATTCACTTGCCTTCTGATCTCTTCGTTGCGTGAGACAATGTGCATGCAAGCAAGAGGCTGGCGCACTTTGATGTTATGTTCAGAACGAAGAAGGCGTCCGAGTTTAACAACAAGCATAACCAGGCTCATCTGCGACTCCAGCTCGGAATCACGGAGGCTTTCATCAGATTCAGGAAAATCGCAAAGATGGACTGATTCCGGCATATCCTCGCTTTTGAGGTTCCGGTAAATGCTTTCACTGATAAACGGAATAAACGGCGCAGCTATTCTGGATACTTCCAGAAGGACATACCATAAGGTTTCATAAGCCTCGGATTTGTCCCCGTCATCCTGAGATTTCCAGAATCGGCGCCTGCTTCTTCGAATGTACCAGTTCGTGAGATCATCTATGAAAGACAGAAATGGCCTTACAGCCTTCTGCAGATCGTACGAGTCCATTGCGGTGGTAACCTTTTCGGAAAGACTCTGCAGCGAACTGAGTATCCACCTGTCAAGTATTCCTGTTTTCCTGTTGAGGCCTGTTGCCTTCCCTGCGCTCCATTGATCGATATTGGCGTAGGTCACAAAAAAACTGTAAGCGTTCCAAAGCGGAATAATGAGGTGGCGAAGGACATCCTTTACACCGCTCTCCGAAAAACACAGATCTTCAGCCCGGACTACCGGAGATGAAATCATATACAGCCGCAACGCGTCGGCCCCGTACGTATTAATTATGTACTTCGGATCGGGATAATTCTTCAGGCGCTTGCTCATCTTGCGGCCGTCTTCGGCAAGGATCAGCCCGTTTACCACTACATGCCTGAACGCAGGTTTATCAAACAACGCAGTGGACAGAACCATGAG
>CAYTRK010000049.1:0-11326 GCA_964440205.1 uncultured Victivallaceae bacterium | reverse complement strand
TTTCGGATGGGGTGTAGCTACATGCTTTCAGTACCCACAGATTTTGCGGAAGACCCATAAAATCACATCTTTTTTAGCTTGCGGGCAAAACGTTCAAGCCATTGGATTGACTTATTGAAAAGAATGACTGCTCCAAATGGAGCAACTATACCCCGGAAAAAAAGTTTCGGCAGACTGAAAACGTTGGCTGCCCCGAAACGTTCATAAGCAAGATTCCAGAAAATAAGCAGGCAACACAGCCATACAACTGCGAAATTGGCAATCGGGGCCGCCGCGTGCAATTTCGCGGCTCCGGGTATCCTCTTCTTATGAATCGGGAACCACAGACTGCTACCCATGAAACCAAGCTGGTCGACCACAATATGAGCTGCAATCGCCCCAAAAGATATTATGGCTGCTGTCAGATTGAACACCGCCGCAACAACACCCGCCAACAGGAAAGCAACCACAAAGCTGTGTGACCAATACCGGTGCCACGGAATAAAACCGACAGCCACCTTCCCTCCGGCGTCCGGACACATCTCGAACAACGGACCGTCGAAAATATCAACGCTTATTTCAGGCTGATATTCGATTCTGACCGAATCGCGAAAGTGGCTTTCCCCGCTCTTGCGCCACTTTCTGTCTTCTATAGCCACCGGCCCGTTTCTCGACATCCTTGCCGGCGTCTCGGTCACAATGTTCCCTCCGGTATCCACTGCAGGCCCGTAAGTCACAACAACCTTGCGTTTTTTGACGTCGAAGCGAATTGTGTATTGTTGCCACAAATCCGAAGCAAGACGGATTGTTTCAAGCTTGATACGCACCGGTTTGCCGCTGGATGCGGCACGGTCCACGGCATAGGCCAGCGCTTCGGCAATGTCTCCGGGCGATGGATTCGACGGGTCGGGGACAACACAGATGTCATGCCGATAGAAGAACCTCCAGAATTTGAAATCCACCGTGTCGGGCAAAAGGCCGAAAAAACCGCCGAGCAGAAAATATAACGGGTTGCCCGCCACGGCAGCATTTATTGACTCCGGAAAGAATGAGGCAACAGCTACGCCAACAGTAAAATGTGTTATTCCCTTCATCCCGACAACCTCAATAATGCGGCAATATCATCACCGATTCCCGACATCATACATGCGACAGGCAGGAGGATTATCCCGAGGCAATTCATACGCCGAGATCCGAATAAGGGCGGAAGCAGCCCGATTCCCAGCGCAACACACATTACGCCAATACCACCTGTTCCGGCAGCAAAGAAAACCACGCAGACTGCAACAATCAGAGAAAAAACGGAAAGCAGGCGCAAGCCCGTGCGCTGCAATACGCGAAGAGTAAACAAAGCCAGCGGAGCCACCAACAATAGAGACACTGCGCTTGACACTGCTATGGAACCGAGAGCTAGATAAAAATCTTCGTGGGAATGCCCTGAGTACACTGTGCTTATCATAAGAGCCCCGCCCCCGCGTGCCATGTGGAGGCCGGGAACAAACAGCAGAACCGCCGCTCCAGTATAGTAGACCGCTTTTGATGCTCCCTGCGAAACCAGGAACATTCTGTCGTTCCTGACACTGGCCGCATGCCCCGCGAGAAAACCGCCAACTCCGCCGGTTATCACCGGGAAAAATGCGGCAAAGCCTCCACCCAGGATACCGGCCAAACTGCCTGCTGCGAAGTCCCTGAAATCAATCCTGGGCAACGTCAACCGCTGCAGCGGCGCGCGCCGGCCGGTTACAAGATTGAGCAATAGCCACGGCATTGTGAAAAGTCCCACAAAAGCCGGCATCAGATTCTGAAACGCGCTCTCGGTCGGTACCGGCGAACGGTAGAAAAGAACAAACCCGAGCAAACCCGACATCGCAAAAGTTGCAAGGCCCGCAAAAAGCTGCTGCCAGGATTTGATGAATCTTCTCCACCCGGAGAGCCCAACCGCTGAATCCCGCGGCCATTCCGACATCAGCATAAAACATATGACGCACCATATTATCCAGTGGGTATGCGGCGCAAATACCTGCCGCATTACAGGAAGAACAGCGCTTCCGAAAACCGCAAGGCCCGCCATGACCAGCGCCACCCCCACAGCGCTGCCTGCAGCCGTAAGAATGACAGCCTCATGGGCCTTGCCTTTCATCAGATATTTCTGTCCAGGAAGCACTGTGAACATTGCGCTCTCGTCGGGCGCAGCAAGAATGATAGACGGTATCGTATTGCAGATGGCGAACCCCGCAATCATTCCAAGCGAAAAAGGAACAAACAGAGTCTCAGCGCCGCTGCTGCCATAAGCCAAAACCAGAAGAAACCCCATTAGATTGTACACATGCAACCCCGGAATACACGCCAGGACTGATCCCAGTAATCCTCCCGATAAGGCGGCAATCGTGTTCGGTCCCAGCATATGCTCACTCCGGGATTGATTTCAAAATCCGTTTCGAATCTTCACATCATCCGCGCTTCTCAGCACAAGGTCCACTTTTCCAGCGCCTGATATTCGCAAATTTCCCTCCACCTCGACACTGTCCCCGGCTTTCGGCAGCCTCGACGTTTGTGCGAGATCCGAGGCGTTTTCTCTGTAGGCTTTCACCCTGACTCTTCTGTCTCCGGTTTCCAGACCGAACGAGACATATCCGACCTTTCCATCTTCATGGCTCACATAAGGATCACGCTCTAATTTCCCGCGCATCCGGACACGCGCAAAATTCATCATAGGTGTAATAGAGGAAGCCTTTATCAGCGGCGCTTCTTTGCTCGGGGCAAGATATATAAACAAAAGACCAGCCGTTGCAAGTAATAGAGCCGATAGCCGCAGTATCCACAAAGAAGAGGCATTCCGCGCTGCCTGGCCGCAATACGGGCAGCGCAAAGCAGCTCCAGTAAACCGCTCACAGGCCGGGCAAATCGCTCCGGGAGCAGTCGGCTGAATAACGGCTGGAGAATCACGTCCGGAGGAATTCGCAGTGTTTCCCGGTTTCTTGCTGTTTGCGGGGCGATCTTTCACGTTACGCCCTTTCAGTCTTCAAAAACAGGTTCGTAATCCTTCTTAACTCTCATGTCATTTATACGAAGCCGTGTGCGATAAGTAAAAGGTCGGCTCTCTATTTCCATCTCTTTTATCATCCAGTGGTCCTTGATCTTCTTAAGACTCCGTATCGTGAGTCGGCGAACCAGCTTGTCATCATGATCATATCCTTCGGCCTGAAGAACCATGTGGACTTTTGCATCTATCCACAACTTCACTTTGCTGTACTGGTCCTCTGCGGGCTCCTCCAAAACCGTCTTCTCCGCAGAAGACGGCGGACGAACTACAACTATATAGCATTCCCTGCCTTTGACGGCATCCATTCCCACGGTTTTTTCTTCCCGCCACCAGAGAAAAGAAAGGGTAAGATCCAACCAGCTGATGCTGGTATCCTGAATTGCGCCGTACAGGTTGGAAAGCTCTGAATCCGGTTCTCCTACGCCCTTCCCGTAAAAATATTCGGAAGCTTTGTCGCTGAAATAATTGACCCGGAGTTTTTCGACCTCGCCGTTTCTTGGATCCTGAATAGTGTACCTGGCCGAACCGCGGCTGCCTGCAAAATCAATAAGAATACGGACAGGATGTGAACGCGTTGCTACTCCCTTCTTCCTGATAACCCGCAATTCCCCTCTTAAGGCAAGCGGTTTAGAAGGCAGGACTCTCCGAACTTTCTGCAGAAGCTTCCCGCCGGATTCAACTTTTTCCGAAGCTTCTGAGAGAGAACAGCACACCAATGCCGCTGCAAAGCCCGACAGGACAGTGAAACGCGCCATTTTCTGCCCGCTTTCCACTACTCTGCAGAGCAGGGCCCGGCCTCTTGGTCGGCTTTTATTGCGTGGTCTATTATTTCCCTGACCTGCTCCAGGCCGCTGGCGGGAATAATGACTGCGTCACGCCTTCCCCCCACATCCTCTATGATTTTAAGGAATCTGCCCCGGGGGTTCTCCCTTAAATCGAATGTAAAGTTCTTCCGTTCAACGGGAATGCGCTCGCTGAGTAATTCTTTTTCCACCGCTTTTCCTCTTCCTTACTGTAGTGTAGACATTACCTGTACCACTTACCTGCCCCAATATGCTACCGGAATCCCAAAGGATGTCAAACAGATAGAATCGGCGAGTCACTGTTGACATTTATTGATCTTATCTCCACACTTTCTTTATGCAAAACAACAGAATTACCCTTGTCCTCGGAAGCGGTGGCGCTCGCGGGTGGGCTCACATAGGAGTGATCAGGGCGCTCCAGGAAAACAACATTGAAATCGAGTCTGTAGTAGGCTGCAGCATGGGCGCCCTTGTGGGCGCGGCGCTCGCAGCCGGAAAAATCGATGTCCTGCACAGGACCGCCCTGGAACTGGACTGGAGAAAAGCATTTAGTCTTTTTTTCGAATTCACATTGCCGAGATCGGGATTGATTGACGGCAACAAGGTCGTCCGGATGCTGCGCGATAAAATCGCTTCTGTCGATATCGAAGATCTCCCGACCCCTTTCACGGCCTTGTCCACGGACATGTCAACCGGGCAGGAAGTCGAGTTCTCCAGCGGAGATCTGCTCGATGCCGTCCGGGCAAGTATTTCCATCCCCGGCATTTTCACCCCTGTGTTTCGCGATCATCAGATCCTGGTCGACGGCGGTCTTGTCGCCCCGGTTCCCGTTAAAACAGCATACGAAGCAGGCGCCAGAAAGGTGGTCGCAGTCAATGTCAACAAAGGAATGGGGTTGCCGCCCTCGAACTCTAACGCGAAAAACAAGCATCCACGGAGGACAGGGAAAAGCCGGGAAGCAGTAGCAAAATTTGTTAACGATAGAATAAAGGATCTGAAAATAGAGAAACTGACTCCCGTCAAACACTGGATCACTCCGAAAAACACGCCCAGCATTTTCGACATTGTTGGAAATTCAACTATAATCATCCAAAGCAAAATCGCCGAAATCCAGCTACAGAAATATCCCCCGGATCTTCTGATCGAACCTGAACTGGACGGCATGAACTTTATGGAATTCCACCACGCAGAACAGGCAATACAAAAAGGCTACGAAAAAGCAAAATGCCTTCTCAACAACAGCCTGCCAAAGGAATAAAACCGCCCCTCTTACTCGGATACACTTACCCGACCAGCTTTTGGAAGCTTTTCACCTGCCCGAAGACAACCCCCGCAACTCTTCGGGCGTAGACACGAGCAGCGCTCTCACCTTATCGCCGTCGACGGTTATGCTTAATTTTTTCGCAAGCTTTGCGAGCCTGGGCTTTTTCCCCTCACTCAGCAACACGGCAGCCCGAAGACCCATAAAAACACTCTGAATCTGCGAGGCCGATTCCCGCCCTTGAGCAATCACATTGAGCTCCGCCTTTACCTGCCCGTCAACTTCTCCGACAGCAAGAGTCACAGCCCTTGCATTTCTGAAAACCTTTGCCTGCGAATTTTCGCCCAACCCTTCGGCTCCGCCTTTCGCGCTTGCCACGATGAATCCGCCCGCGTATAACGCTGGAACCTTAAGGCCCTCAGCTCCGGCGTCAGCAAGCGACTCGCTTTCCCCTTCATGCACTTCAGCCGACTCTATAACTTCGGCGACTGAACCCGCAAGCACAACGGTATCCCGGGAAATAAATGAAGCAACACATGGCGCGCCCCGCCGCTGATCCTTCCATTTATGCAGGATGTAATCTCCCCGGCTCACTTCCTCATAACTTCCATTCTTGTCAAGGACCTTGCCGATGAGTTCGGCATCAAGACTGCCTTTCACCACAGCCACAGCGTCTTTCCCTTTATGATCGGAGCTGTAAAGCGTTACGCTGCTGATGTCTTTCATGGGGTCGATGCCAAGCTGTTCCTTAAGGAAAACAAGGCCTTGCTTGTGCTTTTCCGGACGTATAGAAGAAAGCGCTCCCGAAATGTCTGTCCCCCGGTAAGCTTCAACATCAATATGCGCTATCCATTGGACGTCAGCAGGGACGGACGCCTTGTCGAACCCGCCTCCAGACACTGTCCCGGCAATAAATCCGATCACAACAAAAATACATAACTTCTTCATATCAACCTCCCGGCGCATCAACGCCTTTGAAAGTATTCGCTTTTCGATGCACCTTGGTCTAGCATCTTACACTCATGCCCTTTATCGGGCAAACTCTTAAACAGGCAGAACACTATAGGAAGGATAATCTTCTGAAACCATGAGTATTTTCGAAATAACAATGCTGGTATGCTTTGGCATAAGCTGGCCCATCTCTATAAGGAAAGCCGTTAAAACAAAAGTCGTGGAAGGCAAAAGCCCGCTGTTTATGACTATCGTATGTCTTGGCTATCTGAGTGGAACCGTCCACAAGGCCATATATTCGCTCGACCCGGTAATAGCCCTGTACATACTTAACTTCTTCCTGGTTGCAACCGATCTTTGCCTTTACTACCGCTATCTCCCGCGGCAAACCGAGAAAACCAACGCGGAAACAAGATAAAAAAACAAATCGGCAAAAATGGACACTGCGGACTTTTCTGGGCCGTCACAGAGTACCCCGCATATCTCACAGGATTCCTGCTGCGAGCGCGGATAGCGCCGAGAGACAAAACGCTGAGATTATATTCCCGCAAGCCGCGCAGCCCAGAGTATGCTCTGCACCATGCCGGCGGAGGAAGCTTTCCCCTGCCAGGCTATGTCGAAGGCAGTGCCATGGCCCGGAGAAGTCCGCACAATGGGCAGCCCAAGCGTTACGTTCACACCTTCGTCAAATGAAACCATCTTGAATGGAATCAACCCCTGGTCGTGGTACATCGCCACGTAAACATCGGTCTGCTCCATCAGCCGGGAAGTGAAAGCCGTGTCCGGGGAAACAGGACCGCTCACATTAATGCCGCGCTTTTTCTGGTCCTCAACTGCCGGCAATATTATCCGCTCCTCCTCAATCCCGAATAGACCGTGTTCACCGGCGTGGGGATTAAGCGCACAAACAGTAACTCGCGGTTCTTTTCTGCCCAATGCAACCATGGCTTTGTGACTGAGCCCGATAACCTCATAAATACGTCGTGTGCTCAGTTCTTCGGCAACAGCCTTGTGGGAAATATGGGTAGTCACGAGGCTCACGCATAACTTTTCAGACGCCATCATCATGCACGCGGAAGGAGAATGCAGAAGGGACGCCAGCATGTCGGTGTGGCCTGCAAATTTCACGCCCGCACTGTGAAATGATTCCTTGTTTATCGGGGCCGTGGAAATTCCGCTGATCCCGCCTGCCGTCGCAGCGTCCATTGCAGCTTTTATATACATATAGGCGGCTTTCCCAAACCTCGCGTCAATCCGTCCGGCCTCTACTGAATCGGCATCCACAGCATCCATATCCACAATCGCCGCCTCATCCGGAGGCCCTTGTTGCCATGATTCATAATCCATAACCCTAACTTCAGGCGCCGGAATTCCGGCCTGCTTTGCAACCTTGTAAAGAACGTTCACATCACCGAATACCACTGGCATGCACCTGGAACCAACTGTCTCGTCGGAAAGCACGCGCAAACAAAGCTCCGGACCTATTCCAGCAGGATCCCCCATGGATATCCCTATTCTGCCCCTATTGCTATTCATTGTTTTTTTCCTGAAGCTCCCCGTCTATGACCGGCTCCTCCTCGTTTTCTTCGGATCCGCTTTTTGAATTATCACCGATGAACACGGTCCTGAGGCTTCCCCAGTCGGGTTTATTCCATATCCTGACATCCTTGATCGAAACGAAAAGAACGATCACCGCAATGATCGCTATGCAAAGCGATATGCAGATATGATGCCTGTAAATCCAGTCCAGAAACGGATGTTCCACCGCCCGCATCATTCTGTCCCTGGTCTTCCGCGACATACGCCGCGGAATAGATTCAGACCCGGAAGCTCCACGAAGCAGGTTGATCGTTTCCTGGAGCTCACGGGCTTCAGCCTGGCATTTATCGCATTTGCGCAGATGTTCCCGGATCAGGTTCGACCTTGCTTCTCCAAGGTCACGGGTAAGGTAATCCATCAGATTGTTCTGGATCTCCTCGCATCCCGGCCCCTGGTATCCTTGTTGATTATTTTCCGTTGTCATTTTTTTTCTCTGCCGGAAACAGAGCGGCCATCTTTTTCATGGCGTGATGCAGTATGTATCCGACATTGCTTACGCTCAAACCGGTTATGTTGCTTATTTCCTTATATGATTTCTCTTCGTAAACTTTCAAAACCACAAGCTGCTGTTCGCGCTCGGAAAGCTTCTTCAGGGCTTCGGCGGCATTGGCGGCCGACTCGCTGATCCGAAAACCGGTCCCCCGGTCCGGCGGCACATAAGTCGGCGTTTGCTCCGCATGCCGCTTGTGAAGAGAATGCTTTCGCGATTCCTTCCTCAGGTAATCCACAGTCATGTTATGCGCGACACGATATAGCCAGCTTGAAATTTGCGACGAGGGCGTGAGGTCGTCCTCCCATTTCTTATAAAGTTTTATAAAAGTCTCCTGCACAATGTTTTCCGCAACATCATGGTGTGAAACAATGCGCGTCACATATCTTAACAGAGGCGTTTCGTATTCGTTCACGACATCCTCAAAGGCGGAAATTCGCGGACTGGCAGAAGAATTCTGTCTTCGCTTCTTTGTCATATTCAGCCGATCGCCTTTTCTTTGAAAACGTTTTATGGACTCTGTCTCTTAGTTGAGATAAGTTTACGTTTCCATGAGACCTATTTTTACGTAAATCACGAATTAGAAAAGCATATTGTTGCAGAAAAGAAACATGAAAGACATACAGCATGTAATTTGGGACTGGAACGGCACTCTGCTGGATGATGTTTCGGCCTGCGTGCTGTCCTTGAACGACATCCTGTCCGGGCGAGGCTTGAAATGTGTGAGCATAGAGGACTACCAGGCAGAGTTCGACTTTCCCGTCAAAAGCTTCTATACAAAGCTGGGACTCAATTTTGAACAGGAAGACTGGGACGCCCTTGCCCGGGAATATCACAATCTTTACGGCTCTTACGCTGAAAATACGCCTTTGAGAAAAGGTATTGCCGAAGTCCTCGACCATATCAGCAACCTCGGAATAGAAATGTCAGTCCTCTCCGCTTGCGAAACGAGCATATTGGAACGTATGCTTAAACAGAGAGAGATTGACTCCTACTTCCGGCAGGTCTCCGGACTGCACAATCTGTACGCAGAATCCAAAATTGACATCGGCAAGGAACTCATATCCACGCTACCTGTTGCTTCGGCAAACACTCTGCTTGTGGGAGACACAACTCATGATTTCGAGGTAGCCGGGGAACTGAACTGCCATTGTATCCTCGTTGCGGGCGGACATCAGTCCAGCAACAGGCTGGAAGCATGCGGTTGTCCGCTTGTATCCGAGCCCGGCGACATAACTGAATGGTTGTAACCTGATCTATTCATGAATAGATCAGGATAACGAAAGGATCGGCATGAAACTGGAACTGAAAGTCACTTTTGAACCTTCCGGCCGTACTGTCTACGTTCTCGCAGGAACAACCCTTCTTGAAACGGCCGCACGGGCCGGATACATCATCGAAACTCCTTGCGGCGGCGCAGGCAAATGCGGAAAATGCCTGGTGCGAATCACCGCCGGTGAATGCTGCGTATGCGACCCGGAAAAATCCGTTCTCTCCGATAAGCAGATACAGGACGGATACCGCCTGGCCTGTCAATGCACTGTCGAAGATAGCCTCACTGTAGAAATACCAGAGAAATCTCTGTTTCAGACGGCACAGAAAATTCTCTCAGAAAGCCGCCAAAGAGAAGGCGAGTTGCGACCCGCGGTCATTAAAAAGAAAGCCAGATTGGACAGTCCCTCTCGGTCTAATATACTTTCCGATGTTGAAAGCCTGAAAAAAACCATCGGCGAAGTCCAAATCGACCTGGCGGCTGTAAGAAAGCTTCCCTGTGCCTTAAAGAAAGGCGACTATAGCGTGACGGTGACAATCGTGGACAATACAGTCATCGACGTCGAACCGGGAGATACTTCCAACGACTGCTACGGCGTAGCATTTGACATAGGCACTACCACGGTTGTGGGCACGCTTGTAGACATGATCCGGGACAAGGACACAGCCGTAGCAAGCACAATAAACCCCCAGACGTCTTTCGGAGACGATGTCGTTGCCAGAATAAAAAAATGCAGGGAAGAACCCAACGGGCTCAGCGAACTTCAATCGACAATAGTAGACGCGGTAAATCGAATCGTCGCCGAGCTTGCCGAAAAGGCAAACATAGAAAGCCGCCGCATCTGCGAAGCTGTGTTTGCCGGCAATACAACCATGCAGCAGATTTTGTGCGGCATAACGCCCATGTCCCTGGGCGAAATCCCCTTTGCTCCGGTTTTCCGCGAAGCGTTCGAAACAACAGCAGCCAGCCTGTGCCTTGACATCAACTCTGCAGCCAGGGTTCATGTGCTGCCCCAACTCGGCGGCTTTGTAGGCGGCGACACCGTTGCAGGCATACTCGCTTCGAGACTTGACGAATACAAGGAGCCCGCATTGCTCATCGACGTGGGAACAAACGGCGAAATCGTGCTGGCAAACCGCGGTCGCCTGGTTGCCACTTCGGTTGCGGCCGGTCCGGCTTTCGAAGGCGCAAGAATAACTAACGGCATGAGAGCAACGGCAGGGGCTATTGAAAAAGTTATAATGAACAAAGACCTGTCGATAAATGTAATCGGCCATGCCGCTCCATCGGGCATATGCGGAACAGGCCTGGTCGACGCAACAGCAGAATTGCTGCGTTCAGGCATCCTTGAAAACACCGGCCGCATAAAGAATCCCGAAGAAGCGCCCGAAGATCTGCCGCCGGCTATCCGCAAACGGATCATAAAGGACGGCGATCATTCTGCCTTTGTCCTCGCATGGAAAAAGGAGACTTCTACCGGAGAGGACGTTTGCCTCTACCAGAAAGACATCAGGGAACTCCAACTGGCCAACGGCGCAATCAGAGCAGGAATAAAAATGCTGCTGAAAAAAGAAAATCTTTCCGTCACCGACCTCGGAAAGGTCCTGATCGCGGGCGCCTTCGGCAACTTCATAAGACGACAAAACGCCAAGCGTATAGGAATGATGCCTGACCTGGAACTGGAGAAAATACAGTTCGTGGGCAATACAGCCTCTTTCGGGGCAAAACGGGTCCTCCTTTCATTAACTGAAAGGGAATACGCGGGAAGAATTCTGAAAATGACCGAACATCTCGACCTGTCCCTGGATCCCGAATTCCAAATGGAGTTCGCAGAGGCTATGATGTTCCCAGGCTGAACAGACGGCACAAGCCATGCACCTCAATTGCGCCCCCGATGATCTGCTCTGTCAAATCGCTTTCTCTCATG
>CAYTRK010000048.1:0-11566 GCA_964440205.1 uncultured Victivallaceae bacterium | reverse complement strand
GCAGAATTAGACTGCCCCCATGCCAGGCTCAGATTAGCCAGAAAAAAAATATGAAAACCTGCAACAGTCACTTGAACTTTCCTCTTTTAAAAATATTCTATGCGCGAAAGCTTCTACTGTCAAATCGGCGCATGGCATATCGCATAAAAAATGGCGGCACAGAAGGATTTGCCTTCTGTAACCGCCATTTATCTTACTCAGGGGCTCAATTGCCCCATATTCGTTATTTTTTCTTCTTCTTGGCCGTCTTCTTCTTCGCCGTCTTCTTCTTGGCTACCTTTCTCTTAGGAGCCTTCTTCTTAGCCGTCTTCTTCTTGGCTACCTTCTTCTTAGGCGATTTCTTCTTGGCCGTCTTCTTCTTCGCACTCTTCTTCTTTGCTACCACTGTCTTTCACCTCCTCCTGTCTCGGTCTTTACCGCCGAGTTGGTTGGCGCGCCATGAGTCGTCTTCCATTATGTTGTGTGGCACCTCATTAGTAGCCATCACATGCCCCTTTACTCATCGCGCTTTATTTTAGAGCGGTGCCTGGTAGCTTTTGCTTGCAAATAGAATAGGTGCAGTTAATTGTTTCGTCAATTGCTTGACTGCAACTTTGTCTTCACTATTTACGAGTGCCTACTATTGTAGGCTCCAGGCAGTTGAGCGGCTAAATTGCCGTTATGCATGTCCCCTTAAGGACTCGTCTCTTC
Organism: uncultured Victivallaceae bacterium; assembly: GCA_964440205.1. Taxonomy (GTDB): domain Bacteria; phylum Verrucomicrobiota; class Kiritimatiellia; order UBA8416; family CAYSRM01; genus CAYSRM01. Next base: position 10,876 of record CAYTRK010000048.1, on the reverse strand, counting down.
TTCTTGTGTCGTCCATACATGTGTGATACATAGAGACTGAGAAATTGACAGACGCAACGGACTTCCTGCAAGCGCCTTCGGCGCGCAGGCCTGCGCAGCTTCGCTGCTGCAGGAAAATCCGTTGTATTTTTGGAATGTTTTTTACAATCACGCCTGGGTGGCGGAATCGGCAGACGCAACGGACTTAAAATCCGTTGGGCGAAAGCCCGTGTGGGTTCAAGTCCCACCCCAGGCATACTCACATGAATAATTACACCACAATAGCTGAACTAAAAAACCACGTTGGCCAGACCGTAAGCATCCGGGGATGGCTGGAAGGCAAAAGGAGCAGCGGCAAGCTCGTTTTCCTCCAGCTTCGCGACGGTACGGGTTTCTGCCAGGGTGTTGTTGAGATCTCGGCTGGAGAAGCTTTTGAAAAAACACGGAAACTCCCGCAGGAATCGTCCCTGGCCCTCACCGGAGTGGTAAAAGAAGATGAAAGGGCCCCTGGTTCTTTTGAAATTTCAGTTTCCGAACTGCAAACCATCAATCATGCAGAAGACTACCCCCTTGCCCGTAAATCGCACGGTATCGATTTTCTTATGTCGCACCGTCATCTATGGTTTCGTTCGCGCAGGCCCTGGTCGATCCTCAGAATAAGACACACACTTGTTAAGGCATGTAGAGATTTTTTTGACCGGAGCGGTTTCACACTGATCGACACACCCATTCTCGTAGCAGGGGCAGGCGAAGACACACAGACATTGTTTCCCGTAGATTACTTCGAAGATCGAGTGTACCTCGCTCAGACCGGGCAGCTCTATCTCGAGAGCGCCTGTATGGCTTTGAACAAGGTTTACTGCTTCGGGCCCACATTCAGAGCGGAAAAATCAAAGACGCGCCGGCACCTGACTGAATTCTGGATGGTTGAACCGGAAATAGCATTTGCAGAGCTTGACAACATAGTGGATCTGGCAGAAAAGATGATATGCACAATGGTTGAAGCTGTGCTTGAAAAAAACGTTCCCGATCTAGAGATACTCGGGAGAGACATTGCCACCCTTCAGAACATCTCCGCGCCGTTTCCTCGGATAACGTATTCTGAAGCCGTTGACTTTCTCCACACCGAAAGCACACGCACCCAGATCCAACAGCGCCTTGCTTCAGCAGAGCAGGAACTCCGGCAGTCAGCGGATGAACTTGCCGCACAGGAGAAGAAGCTGGAAGAAGTCAGAAAACCGGCAAAACGCGAAAATCTTTCACTCAGAATCAAAGAACTGCGCGCACGAATCACTGACCTGGAACGCGAAATAAAGAGTCTACCTGAACATCTGGAATCGGCCCGGAATTTTGAGTGGGGATCAGACCTTGGAGGCAGCGACGAAACTATCATCTCCCGGAACTTTCAAAAGCCGGTCTTTGTTACCCATTATCCGAAGGAAGCAAAAGCTTTCTATATGAAAGCAGATCCCGCAGATCCCCGGACCGTGCTCAACATGGACCTTCTCGCTCCCGAAGGCTACGGAGAAATCATCGGCGGAAGCCAGAGAGAGGAAAACCTGCAAGCGCTGAAAAGCCGGATGGAAGAAAAGAAACTGAACCCGGAAGACTATAAGTGGTACCTTGACCTCCGGCGATATGGCAGCGTGCCACACGGAGGCTTCGGGCTGGGAATAGAACGGATGCTTGTGTGGGTCTGCGGACTCAGACACGTCCGAGAAGCAATCCCTTTTCCCAGAACCATGGGGCGCATGTATCCGTGAACACAAGTCTGCTCTTGGCTTACATGGCGATTATCTTTCTATCCGTTATACAGCCGCCGGAAGGGCGCCCCGATGGAAACCGACAAACTAAAACAGCAAATATCAAAGTAAAGGTTGATTATCTGGCATGTTTTGATACAGAATCTGGTTAGTTGCACAGAAAAGAAAACTGGTATACTGTCCTTACAGATAAGTCGTACCGGGTGTCAGACAGAAAAAAATGTAGTTCGAAAAATCAGCGCCGGCTCATAATTGAGTATGTCACCAATTTTTAATGGAACCGACAGACTAGTTCAGACAACCGGCAGCGCCGGATTGTGTTCGAATCGTGGGCGCATGTTCCAGCTCATAACTTCTATATTTATAATCGCATTGGGTTTATGTCCCAACCTGTCGGTCGCTCAGAAGGAAGCAGGCGGCAAACTGACCTGCGGCAAAGAAGAAGGCACACTGGTTGCCCGACAAGCGCTGAAAATATTGAACAAAGAAAGCGCGTCGGATATCCCCATTGGAAAAAGCCCTGCAAGGTTCGCTTTCGACTACGATGAACTTGTAACTTCTGATTGCCCCTTGAACAACCTTTCCCCTCTCTCCATTGTCGCCAATAAGGCGTTTTCGCTGATTGGTCAATATTCAAATGCATTAATGCTTGAAGCCCTGGTCATCTTCGGACTTGCAGTTTCTGTGGCCATTCTGGCCGTTTCAACCCTGATGCGGAAACGGTCGGTCAGCGCCCTTAAAGCAAGCGAAAGCAAATATTCGAGACTCTTCAACAAGTCAAGCGACGCCATCATCATTCACGATTTGGAAGGCAACATCACAGACGTTAATGAACGCGCCCTGGAACTTTTAGGTTATGAAAAGGACGAAACCCTGAAACTTAAAATAGATGACTTGCATCCGGAAAATGCGTTGGAAGAGTCAAAACAGGCCTTTGATATAATCAAAGAAAGCGGCTCGGTAACTTTCAGGGTTGATATGCAGAAGAAGGACGGCAAAATATTTCATGCCCATGTGTCTGCAGGCACGTTTCGCAGTAATTCCCATATGCTTGTACAAGGCATTATCCGGGATATCTCCGAGCAGAAAGAATACGAACAGGCCCTGGCCGAAAGCGAACTGAAATACCGGACACTGATCGAAACTCTTCCTCATGCCATTGCAATAATACAAGACCAGAAAATTGTTTTTGCAAATCCCGCTCTGCTCCAAATACTCAAAGCGCGCAGTCAACAGGACGTACTCGGCCTCAATTTTCTTGAAACAGTATCTGAAGCGGACAAGCAGAAAGTCAGCAATTATGCCAAGGCCCGACAGGAGGGCAGGCTTGACAAATTGCCAGACCATTACTTTGTAACGCTTAAAAGATTCGACGGCGAACCTTTCCCCGCGGAAATCTTCGCTCACAGGATCGAGTACAAACAAAGGCCCGCAATACAGATGGTGGGAATAGATATCTCCTTGCGCCGTGCGAATCAGGCCGAAAGAGCCCGCCTCGCCTCAGCAGTTGAACAGGCCGCCGAATGCATAATGATTACCGACCCGCAGGGCACCATAAAGTACATTAACCCGTGCTTCGAAAAAATGACAGGCTACTCCGTTGCTGAAGTCATCGGCAATACGCCGCAAATCCTAAGCAGCGGCAAACACAGCAAGGCCTTCTACGACAATCTGTGGCAGACCATTTCCAGCGGCAAAACATGGAGAGGAAACTTCGTCAACCGGAAAAAGGACGGCTCCCTTTTTGAGGAAGAGGCCGTGATTTCCCCGGTAATGGACAACGTCGGCAATATAGTTAATTACGTCGCGGTAAAGCGCAACGTGTCATACGAAAGATTGCTCGAAAATCAGATCAGACATTCGCAGAAGATGGCGGCAATGGGACATCTTGCGCACCGGATTACCCACACTTATACAAATGCCCTGACCAGGATAATTGGGAACGCCCAGATAGCGCAGTCCAAGGTAGGCGAATCCTCGGACATTGCTCCCAATCTGAAAGAAGTAGTGCAGGCAGCCAACGAAGTAACAAGTCTGGCTGCAGAGCTTCTCGCCTTTGCGCACCCCTCACCGCCAAAAATGAGGAATATAACCCTCAATCGCATTATCAAGGGATCGGAAGAAATCCTCGGAAAAACACTGTCGCCCGAAATCAATCTGGTCCTGGAACCGGCTGCCGGGAAACACAAGGTCAATGCCGACCCCGGCCAGATTGAGCAGGCATTGACTCACCTTGCCATCAATTCAATGGAAGCTATGCCGGAAGGCGGAACGTTGACGATAACCACACAGGTAGAAACCCTTTCCGCAGAAGAAATCGCCGCCATCCAGGCCGGGATGCCCGAGAATAGGCGCCACCACGGAGGGTTCGGGGCCATTGTGGTCTCGGATACCGGCGGCGGAATGTCCGAAGACGTGCTGGCGCATGCGTTCGAACCTTTCTTTACAACTAAGGAAAACGACAAGAGCGCCGGCCTCGGGCTGTCTACTGCCGAAAGAATAGTAAGCCAGCACGACGGCCAGATCATGATAGACAGCCATCCGGACTCGGGCACAACCGTGAAAATATACCTCCCCCTGTCCGACAAAAAACACGAGGAATAAATTTCCGCGCCAGAAGCGTCGGGCATTGCGAGACCGTTACTCAGGCAATCCCTTATTTACGCCACTTGGTATCGGAAGATACTATCTATCCACATACATTTCGAACCCTTGAAACGGAGGACATTATGGCAGAACTGAAGACCACGTACATGGGCCTTGAGCTCTCAAACCCGGTCATTGCCGGGGCAAGCGGGCTTACCGCAGACATGAAGTCAATCGAAGAGCTCCAGAAAGCAGGCGTTTCTGCCCTTGTAACCAAATCCCTCTTTGAAGAAGAGATCCAGCTTGAGCGTTTTAAATTCGAAAAGGATCTGCACGAAGGAGATAACCGGCATCCTGAAATGATAACAACAAGTCCCGAGCTGGAGTATGCCGGACCGCGCCAACACCTGATGTGGGTAAAGGAGGCCGTTGAAAATTCCTCGGTTCCCGTAATCGGAAGCCTTAACGCCGTAAACCCTGGCACATGGTTTGACTACGCCCGAAGGCTGGAAGATACCGGGATCAACGCACTGGAATGCAACCTGTTTGCCAGCCCCAAAAACCTGCAAAAAGAAGCGCTTCATATAGAACAGGAACAGTTGCAGCTTGTATCCGAACTCAAAGAGACCCTGTCCATACCATTCTGCATAAAAATGAGCCCCTTCTATACCAATATAGGCAATGTGGCGCTCAAAATGGATCAGGCGGGCGCAGACGGACTGGTAATGTTCAATCGGCTCTTTGAGCCCGAAATAGATGTCGAGAACGAGAACATCGAAACGCCGTTCAACTTCAGTAACGAAAACGACTCGCACCTGCCGTTGCGTTACGCAGGCCTTCTCTACGGATCGATAGAGGCCGACATATGTTGCAGCTCCGGCATTTATACGGGAAAACAGGTAGCGGCAATGATTCTAGCCGGAGCATCCTGCGTCCAGGTGGTCAGCTCCCTGTATGCAAATAATATAAAACACACTGAAAAAATACTCGAAGAACTCTCCGGATGGATGGACACCGCGGCTTACGGCTCCCTGCAGGATTTTCAGGGTAAGCTTTCCCGCCGGGAAACAAACGATCCCTGGGCATACACCCGGACCCAGTATGCGCGTCTGCTGATGAATCCGCAAAAACTCATAAATAACATGCCAGCAACATAAACGGAGGTAGATATGTTTCCATACAAGAAAATCCTGTGCCCCATCGACTTCAGCGAGGCGTCCTACAAGGCCCTTGAAGAGGCAAAAAAACTCGCAAACTCCTTCTCGGCGGACCTTCTGGTTCTGCACGTGATAGCGCCAATCCCTATGGCGGGCATCTATTCGGACCTGACCCCCGCCGATTTCGATATGGTCGGATACGAAGAGTCGCTTCGCGAAGGGGTAAACGGAAAACTTTCACAAGTCGTAGACGAAAAACTCCAGGACGTCAGTAACAAACCAGCGGTTTCTTACGGAGATCCCGGCGAACAGATCGTTCAGTTTGCCGATGACTCGGATGTCGATCTGGTGGTCATCTCCACTCACGGCATGAGAGGATGGCAGCATGCGCTCTTCGGCTCAGTAGCTCAGAAGGTTATGCGAAAAACCGAGCGCAATGTACTCCTTGTTCATTCGAAAGAGGAAAATCCATGATCGTTGGCTCACGTGCCTGCGATATAAGTCAGAATCGGGTTTGCGCGAAATCAGAGGCAACGGACTTTTTCTCTCTGGTATTGATCAACCGTCCCCAGTAACATGCACGGCTTAATTTAGTACGCGGACCGCTGGTTTCGGCGGAAAAACAGAAAAGACAAGATATAACGGGAAAAATAATGATCAACGAGATAAAGGAAACGCTTGAATCTAAACGTGAAGCCGTCCACGGCCTTTTAAGGCGCCTCGAAGCAGAGAAAAGACCGTTCATGCTCTCAACCGACCTGAGCGAAGTCTTCCAGGAATTCAGCGGAAAGAGCGACGGGCGTTCGCTGAAACGAACTGTAATCAACGATGTTTTCCGGCTTGCCCAGGAATCCGCTGTCCGCCCGCCATGGATATATATCTCTGTGCGGCAAAGTATAGCCGAATGGAGCTATCTCCGTTTTCATACTGAAGAAGTCCTCTGCGACGAAGTCAGCGTCAATGAGTTCCTGCAATTCAAGGAACAGTTGATGGAACCCGAACAGACCGAAGATCAGTGGGTAGTCGAAGTGGATCTGCGCCCGTTCGAGAGAGGCTTCCCTAAATTAAAGGAAATCCGGTCTATAGGCAGAGGCGTGGAATACCTGAACCGGCACCTGTCGAGCCATATTTTCAAAGACCTCGATAACGGCTCCCGAAGTATCCTGGACTTTTTGATGACTCACCAGCTCGAAGGCAAGCAGTTGATGCTTAACGACCTGATCCGCAACATCGACCAGCTTCGCGGAGCCCTGCGACGTGCCGATGTTTTCCTGAAAAAAACAGGACCCAATACATCCTGGAACAGCATCGAAGAAGAAATGGCCAGGCTGGGCTTCGCGCCCGGCTGGGGAAGAACGTCCGGCCGAGTCCGGAAGATGCTCCAGATGCTTTCAGATCTCCTGGAGGCCCCCGACCCCAAACAACTTGAAAACTTCCTCTCGCGAATCCCTATGATTTTCCGCATTGTAATCGTTTCGCCGCACGGATTTTTCGGACAGTCAAACGTCCTGGGAAAACCCGACACCGGCGGCCAGGTTGTATACATACTTGACCAGGTTCGCGCGCTGGAAAAGGAAATGCGCAAAGATCTGCATGACCAGGGCGTTATCGCAGAGCCGCAAATCATCGTTGTTACCCGCCTGATCCCGGAAGCCGGCAACACCAACTGTAATCAGCGGCTGGAACATATTATGGGAACCGAAAACGCCAGGATTCTCAGAATTCCGTTCAGAAACGACAAAGACGAAATCGTTCAGCGCTGGGTAAGACGCTTCAATGTCTGGCCATACCTGGAGAAGTTCGCGCAGGAAGTAGAACGCGAACTGCCGGCCGAACTGGGCGGAACACCGGACATGGTTATAGGAAACTATTCCGACGGCAACCTGGTAGCTTCCCTCCTTGCTCACAGGCTGGGCATAACACAATGTAACATTGCCCACGCGCTGGAAAAAAACAAATACCTTTATTCGGCGTTGCGCTGGAAAGAATACGAAAGCGCATACCACTTTTCGTGCCAGTTTACAGCCGATCTGATAGCTATGAACTCCGCGGATTTTATCATAACCAGCACCTACCAGGAAATCGCCGGGCGTGAAGACAGCCAGGGACAATACGAAAGCTACGGATCCTTCACCATGCCCGGACTCTACAGAGTTGTAAACGGTGTGGATGTCTTTGATCCGAAATTCAATATCGTATCACCGGGCGCCGACCCGAAAATATTCTTCCCGTACACGGAAAAAGACAGAAGAATCGAAGGCTTGGGCGCGGCCGTGCAAGGACTCGTGTTTGAGCCCGGGCGCGAAGAAGCCAGAGGTCATTTCGAGAAGCCGGACAAACCTTTAATACTGGCAATGTCCAGACTGGACCACGTAAAGAACGTCTCCGGGCTCGTGGAATCCTTTGCCATGTCACAGGAACTTCAGGATATGGCAAACCTGCTTATAGTAGGCGGAAACATAGACCCCAACCTCTCGGACGATGACGACGAGCGCGCACAAATAGAACGCGTCCACCACCTTATGGACGAACATAACCTCGACAGCGTCATGCGCTGGATCAACATGCAAAGCGACAAGAACATTGTAGCCGAGATCTACCGCCTTGTTGCAGACCATAGAGGCGTTTTTGTCCAGCCTGCGCTGTTCGAAGCTTTCGGGCTTACCGTGATCGAGGCAATGAGTTCTGCGCTGCCAGTCTTTGCCACCTGCTACGGCGGGCCGCTGGAAATTATAGAAGACGGCAAATCCGGATACCATATCGATCCAAACCACGGCGAAAAGGTGTCCGGTGAACTCGCAAAATTCTTCCGAAAAAGCAGCAAAAACCCCGAACAATGGGAAAAAATATCGAAAGGCGCTCTGCGCCGGGTACAGAAACGTTACACATGGAAACTGTACGCCGGGCGTCTGCTCTCTCTCTCTCGGATCTACGGTTTCTGGAAACACATCTCCAACATGGAACGGCAGGAAACAAGGCGCTATCTTGAAATGTTCTATGGCCTGATGTACAGGCCACTGGCTGAAAAAATACCGGGTAGCACGGAAACTCCGGCCACCTGACGGTGAAGGCCGACCAGCCCCATATCATAGTTTTTGCCCGCTGGCCCGAGCCGGAAAGAACGGATTGCAATGGCTCATAATCACGCACACAATCATGGTCAGGATTCGGTATCCAGATCCCTGATCTTCGCAATCTGCCTGCTAAGCATCACTCTCGTAATAGAAGTAATCGGCGGAATAATGTCCGGAAGCCTCGCGCTCCTTGCCGATGCCGGGCACCTCTTTATGGACCTTTTTGCAATGATAATAAGCCTGAGCGCAAGCATGCTGGCCCGACGACCGCCGACTGACCGCCGAACTTTCGGGTGGCACCGCGTAGAAGTGCTCGCAGCCATCACCAACGGCCTATTGCTTGGAATCCTCTCGCTCGGACTGGTCAGGGAAGCTGTTTTGCGCTTTCACGAACCTGAAGAAGTGCTGGCGCTGCCCATGCTGGCGGTAGCCTTGATTGGGCTGGTAACTAATGTGATAATTGCTTTCCGGCTGCACGGCTCCCGCAGCCGGGATCTGAATGTTCGCGGCGCCTACCTCCACGTACTGGGCGATACAGCAGCTTCCATAGGCGTAATTGCCGCCGCCGTCGTAATCAAACTTACCGGGTGGAGCTTCATGGACCCACTGGTCAGCCTGTTCATAGCTTCAATAATAATGGTCGGCGCAATACGGCTTATATTAAGCGCCTCGCACATACTTCTGGAAGCAGTGCCCCGTCACATTTCTGTAAAAGCAGTTGCAGATGCAATCACAGAATTAGATAAAGTAAACGGGGTGCATGATGTGCATATATGGACCGTGTGCAGCCACATCTTAAGCCTGTCATGCCACGTAACGGCAGACTGGCAGTCTCCCGAAGAACATGACAAACTGGTAACTGCCATAACGGATAAACTGTGGCATGACTTCGGAATTATGCACGCAACAATCCAGACCGACTATGAACACTGCGGAGGCAAACTTGTCGGCGAGGATATGCACCATCCCCATCCGTAAATCCGGTGAAACCTAGCCTGATCTCTTCAATTCCGTCACAGTAACAAGATGTTTGCGTTCTTCTCTCCTGAGATCGGTGAAAAGGCTTCGTTGCGATTCATGCCCGTGCGGCGCCAACGAAAGGAGGTCGCCATAGAATTGTATGGACTCCTTTTCCATGGAAATGGCTGTATCAAGAAGATTATCCCTGTCAACCTTCGATACATCAAGGTTGGCGAAAATTGATGTCTCCACATAGGCTGAAGTCAGATAATCCTCGTCAAGATGGCCGACATCACTCCCGGACGACTTGAATAACTTGGAATCCTCTGAAAAGAGCTGTTTGAATTTCTTTATATGCTCCTTCTCCTGCCCAATCAGAAAATCGACTTTCCCGTTTCCGACCTCCTGCTTTATCTGCTCGTATATCTCAATGCCCTTCTGCTCTATACCAAGCCCGATATTCAATACAGTCTCTGGTGAAACAATCATTCTTTTCTTCCCTCCTCAGTTAAATATCCATCCAGCAACCGTCCCACTGCCTACACATCATAATTGAGAACCAGACAACTGCGCCAAAATCGAGCCGTTCCCCCCCAGGCTTTCTATCGACTCATGAAGCACATTTTAAGAATTCAGCAACCGCTTGCCCGTTACTCTTCGATGGAAATCGCCTCTACCGGACAGCTTTCCGCAGCCTCCCGGCATGTATTCTCAACTTCCGGCGGAACAACATCCACTTTCGCTCGCGCCACATCGCCGTCCAGTTCAAATACCTCGGGGCAAGTATCCGGACAAAGTCCGCATCCTGTACATGTTTCCTGATCAACTACAGCTTTCATACCAATTCTCCTGTCATTTCCCGCCTGTCATTACACGCCAGGCCGACTCCAGTTAAAGCGCTATTTTACCTTCACTTCCTTCGAAGACTGCCACAGTCCGTGAATATTACAGTACGCCATGGCATAAACCGTACCGCCGGAGGTGGTCTTCATTGACGCGGCCCCCTCATGGTGAGTGTAAACCGGCCCCTCATTCGGTCCTTTCGCGGACTCGCCGTGAGCCGCAAACCCGAAGTGGGCCACATGAAACGGCGCCTTGGCTCCTTCGGGTTGAAAATACAGATCAATCCACCTGATATGATGCTCCGTCGTATTAGGGTGAGCCACAGCCTTGCCAAGGGTAGCCTTTATCTGGAAAAACTCGTCGGCTTTCACTTCGTCATCACATTCTATTACCGGAACATGCTTTTCCGATTTCCAATCCGCGCTCTGAATCTGATCCTTTAACTCCGCCATAACGTTCTCCTCCACCTTTAATCCTTACCGGCAAACAATGCCTCCCATCAGCATATAAACCG
>CAYTRK010000047.1:0-11586 GCA_964440205.1 uncultured Victivallaceae bacterium | reverse complement strand
ATTGTCGGTTCAGGAACCATTAAGAAAACAAATCTACCCACAGATTCCGCGGAAGCCCCATAAAAAAACGGACCACTGATTACGGGCTACAACTCCCCGACCTCGTCCAGAAACCGATACAGGGTCGCCCTGGATACTCCGAGCAGCCTGGCGGCTTCAACCTTATTACCATTGGTCTGCCTCAGGGCCTCGCGAACTGAGCCCACTTCCAGCCTGCGCTTACGTCGAGTAGTTTTTTCGCCTTCAGATTCTATTTCCCTGCGCTCCGAAGGCAGGTGCTCAGGCCGTATGTCCTTACCTCTACTTTTAACAAGGGCGAATTGTATCCAGTTGTGAAGCTCCCTGACGTTGCCCGGCCAACCGTAGGACATCATCTCTTCTAAAGCCTCCGGCGTAACTTCTGTTTCCTCCTGCTGCGGCTTACGAAAACGTTTCAAAGCATCATTAACGAGCAAGGGTATATCATTGGAACGCTCCCGTAACGGCGGCATATGAACAGGAACTACATTAAGCCTGTAGAATAAATCTTCCCGGAAACGCCCTTCGCGAATCTCTTTGTTAATATCTTTGTTAGTCGCGCTTATGACCCGAACATTCACCTCCATGGTCTTCTCGCTGCCAACCCTTTCAAAATGCCCTTCCTGGAGCACCCGCAACAACTTTATCTGCATAGCTGCAGAAATATCGCCTATCTCGTCGAGAAAAATCGTGCCCCCGTCGGCTAACTCGAAACGGCCTTTCTTATCGCGTATAGCGCCGGTAAAAGCGCCTTTGACATGACCGAAAAGTTCACTCTCCAGGAGCGATTCGGGCAACGCGCCGCAATTAACCGGCACAAACTGTTTGTTTGCGCGGGGACCCTCATTGTGAATTGCCGCGGCAACCAGTTCCTTGCCTGTCCCGCTCTCACCCTGAATAAAAACAGGCGCCTCGGTATCCGCAAGCTCACGGATAAGGTCAAAGATTTCCAGCATCTTTTCATCGCGTCCGACTATGCCTGAGAACTGTTCAATTTCTCCCACTCTGCGCGCCAGTTCACTTTCCCGCGTGATATCCCGGAATGAAACAAGCATTCCAACGCGATTACCCGCGGGATCATCCATCTGACGGTAATGCATGTTTACGCGTTTCTTCTCCCCGTCTTTAACAGTAACCTCACCCTCAATATTATTCCCATCGGGCGATGGCACAGGTTCTTCACAATAAACACACCTGCCACCACAAAAACCGCCATTGAAAACTTCATGACAATCCCGCCCGAGAACCTCCCTGCGGCTCAGCCCGGTAATACGCTCTGCCGCCTGATTGAAATAGAAGATCCGGCGCTGCTCATCATGAGCTATGATTCCGTCGGAGATATTGTCCAGGATCAGGTTGGAACATTTCTTTGCCTCAAGAAGCGCTGTGAAATATCCATGATCGAAGAAGTCAGCCACCAGACGCCTGATCCTGTCCCTGGCCTCGCGCAACGCGTCCCTTGCGCCTGCCTCCCTGATTTTCTCTTTTTCTTCGTTGGAAATATTCCAGGAAACTTTTTCAGGATGCCCCGGCAAAAGAGGACATTCTTGAGAAGATTTTCTCCCAAGGGTAATAACAATATCAAAGCTCTGTTTTCTTATTTCTTCGAGCAACTGGGGTTTACATTCGGATAGATCGAACCCTTCCTCAGCCATTACATCCCGCACGGCAGAATGAACCTGCGCAGATTCAATGCCCGAGCAAACCACTTCAACCCCGGCTACTCCGCTCTTTGCGGCAAAACATCCGGCCATGGCAGCCATATCGGCGCCATGATCGCACAAAAAAAGCAGTTTTCTTTTTACAGCTTTCATAATCCCCTGCATTTGGCCTGAACAGTTCCTTCTGCCCGCCGCCCTATCTTAACCACTATCCGGTCTGCTCCCAGATTACACATTCCGGCTTTGACAAATATCCTGCCCGGCATGTCACCCGGCAAACAAATCATATCTTCAACACATATCCCCTCTTCCTCGCATAGAGCAAGAAAATCCTTCAGGCCGAAAAACTGAACATCAGGCCGCTCAAACCATGTGACCGCGTCCCGGGCAAATGAAGTTCTGCCCCGCAGAAGAAACATCAGGCGATTCGACCATTTTCCGAAATTCGGAAAAGTAACTATTCCTTTTTCAGCAACACGAAGCATTTCTCCGATAACAAATCGCGGTTTCTGTACTTCCGGTATTGTCTCGCTCAGAACAGCGCAATCATAAGTCCGGTCAGGTATCATTGAAAGCCCTGTATTGATATCCGACTGGAAGACATCATGTCCCTTGTCAATAACATCTATTACATGATTGATATCAATGTCCACCCCAATCCCGGATATACCGTTGTTTTCCGCAAGAAAATTCAAAAGACTCCCGTCTCCACAGCCAAGATCGACAACTTTTGCGCCCTGAGGAATCATGTCGGAAATAAGATTGTATTCCTTTTTCTTTTCTTCCACAGAAGCATTGTCAGCGCGAACGTCCTCTTGTATCGTCCGCCCTTCCGGCACCCAGGGCATAAACGCACGTATTGCCTCTGCCATATATTCTATGTCCACAAGAAAGGCATCATGACCATGCGGAGCCTGCAATCTGCAGTACGACACCTGCTTTCCAGCAGTCAGAAGCGTATTCGCTATCTCCATCGACTGTTCAGGCGGGAAAAGCCAGTCTTCGCTAAGCGCAATAACAAGCATCTTTGCCTTAATACTTCTGAAAGCCTTAACCATGCTTCCGTATTGCTCCTGAAGATCAAACCGGTCCATTGCTGATGTAATACGCAAATAAGAATTTGCGTCAAACCTTTTGACAAATTTATCGCCCTGGTAATTCAGATAACTCTCGATCTGAAATATCGGCAAAGAAGATGTCCGGTCCTCGCTATCAGCCTTCTCGCGGCCGAATTTCCGGGTCATCATTCCGGGAGACAAGTAAGTTATGTGACCGATCCGCCTGGCTAGGGCAAGCCCGCGTTCGGGACTGCGTCCCGTCTGGTAATAATCTCCTCCCTGCCAATCAACGTCATGGGTTATGGCTGTTCGCCCCACAACATCAAAAGCCAGGGCCTGAGCCGAAAGACTGGTTGCAGAAGCTGCGCAGACAACCCGGTCCATCATTTCAGGATAGCGTATAGCCCAATCAAGCGCCTGCATTCCCCCAAAGGAACCCCCGACAACCGCAGCCAGCCGTTCTATTCCCATTTGTTTCAGAAATAGACAATGCGCATTTACAATGTCGGTCACCGTGATGTCCGGAAAAGCAGACCCGTATGGCCTGCCAGTTTCCGGATTTTCGGACCCGGGCCCGGTCGTCCCCTTACAACCGCCAAGAATATTCGCGCAAATAACATGGTAATAACTGGTGTCTATGCCTTTGCCCGGCCCGATCATTTCATCCCACCACCCCGGTTTCTCGTCACTTTCCGAGTGATATCCGGCAGCATGCGCGTCACCGGAAAGAGCATGACAGATAAAGACAACGTTATCACGGTCGGGAGACAGATTGCCATAAGCCTCATACGTCACTTCCAACCCCGGTAAAACCGCCCCGCTCTCCAGTTTGAACCCCTCCGGAGCAAGGTCGATTTTCAGAACCAGGGTCTCAACCTTCCCAACGCTGTTTTTTGTCTTTTCGTTACTCATCCGCCACTTTTTCTCCGACATCCCGACATGACTCCCGAACCCACGCCAGGTAATCCGGCAAGCCGCCTGTAACAGGAAAAACAACAATTTCAGGCGTCTCGGCCTCTTCCACCGAACACACAGTGGTCGCAACAAAAACAATATCACCATGTTCAAACATCGACTCTTCCCTATGTGTCTCACTCTTCTGAAGCTTGAGCATCATTGGACAATAAACGTTTCAGCAATGCGAACCGAAATCAACTCAATGCTTGTCATCTCCAGCATCCACAATATCATGAGATACCTTTAAATCAACATAAGGAATGGAAATCAATATGATTGAAAAAAATAAACCCGACATGGAACAGATCAAGGAAATCGTCTCGCATTTCCAGACAGGCGGAGAAATTCTGGAAGCCGGCCCCTACGGATCAGGCCATATCAATGACACTTACGCTATAAAAACAACTTCAGATCAACAGAACAGACGCTGGATTCTACAGCGCATAAACAACAGCGTATTCCAGAATGTCGAAGCTCTGATGCAGAACATTCGCCGGGCAACTTCTCATATTCGAAAAAAACTTGAATGCGACGCAAGCCGAAACCCCGACAGGGAAGTTTTGACGCTTGTCCCGACAAAAGAAGGCGCCCCTTACCTTAAAACCGAAAAAAATGAATACTGGAGATGCTATATCTTTATAGAAAACGCAAGCTCTCACGACGTCTGCAAAAACACACAACAGGCATACGAAGCAGCCCGCGCTTTCAGATCATTCGAAGGATTGCTTTCAGATCTTCCGCCGGATAGCTTCCATGAAACCATCCCCTTTTTCCATCATTCACCAAAACGTTATGAAGCTCTCGAAGAAGCAATTTCAAACGATTCCTGTAACCGGGCAGCGGGAGCCGAGGGCGAAATTGCTTTTGCGGCAGCACGAAAAGATATGACGAACGTTGTCGTAGACCTGATGGAAAAAGGCGCCATACCCCGGCGGATTACGCATAACGATACCAAGCTTAATAACGTCCTGATGGACGACTCCACCGGAAAGGCAACATGTGTCATCGATCTGGACACAATAATGCCCGGATCCATTCTCTATGACTTCGGGGACATGGTCCGGACATCCACGCCGACCTGCCTGGAGGATGAGCCTGACCTTGAAAAGGTGGATATGTCCATGGACCTTTTTGAGGCCCTTGTTAAGGGATATCTGGAAGAAGCAGCTTTTATTACGAAACCAGAGGTCGAGCTCCTTGCCTTCTCAGGAAGGCTGATAACTTTCACTATCGGTATTCGCTTCCTGGCAGACCATCTTGCCGGGGACACATATTTCAAGATTCACCGCCCGAACCACAACCTGGAAAGAGCCAGGGTGCAGTTCAAACTGGTGGAGCTGATGGAAAATCGAGCCGAAGAGATTGAAACTATCGTATTTAAACATTACTCTCAATAACGCTGCGAATACTCTTCTCCCGCTGCTCTATACTTTCGCAAAGCCGGAATTGCACCCTCGCCCTGTTCAAATTGTGTCCCTTGTAACGAGTCTTAAAGTACACGTCTCCCGCAAGGTAGTCCTGGAAAAAGCGCAACCCCAGTTCAAAAGCCAGAAGCCATACAGAGTCATACAGGTAGCGGACGTCCGCGTCGGTAAGAAATCTCCGGCCATTTATCAGGTATCCCTTGACAATGGATTCACAGAGATCCTCGTCGAAATACACATCTTTAAGATTCGTCGTTTCTTCGCCCGCGGGATTGCACGCTGAACGCAAAGCATCACCGAAATCAAAATGTATCAGGCTCGGCATTACCGTATCAAGATCAACTATGCTGGTGCCTTTCCCGGTAACATCATCAATCATGATATTGGAGACCTTGGGGTCGCCATGAATAATGCGAACACTCAGCTCACCTGAATCCAGCGCGTCTTCCAACACTCCTGCCCGATCTTTTCTCTGGTCGACAAAGCGCTGCAAACGTTTGACTTCAACTGACTTATTAGCCAGATTCTGTCCATTTAATTTCGCCAGGGTTGTCTCGTACTTTTCAAGATAGAGAGGCGTCTTATGAAAGCCCGGCAGAGTGGACCTCAAACTCGCGGGGTCCATATCCGCAACAAGCCTGTGAAACTGGCCCAACACCGTCCCGGCTTCAAAGGCATGTTCGGCGCTGGTAATCCGTTCATGGGAAGTTGCCGAACCAATCCGTGTTATAGCGCGCCAGTATTCGCCTTCTTTATCAAGATAATAATCTTCGCCGTTCCGGGAAGGAATAACCATGGGTAACTGCCATATTCTGTCGGCCTCATCCTTCTCCTTTTCAAGCTTCCGGTGAACATGGTCAGTAAGCATCCGCATGTTGGCCATGATGGTTTCAGGCTTGCTGAATACCCTCTTGTTGATTCTCTGGATAACCACCTTCTCCTCTGAGAAAGCAGTCCTGAAAATAGCCAGGTAAGTGTCATTAACATTACCGGCTCCGTAGCTGTCTACAGTAACCAGCTGGCCATCCACTGCAAATTGTTCGGCGACATGAGTTGGATCCATAGTTCTTGATTACCTCTAGCTCAAATCTCGTTCCCGTTCCCATGCTCTCCGCGCAAGAAAACCAGCCCCGGACAGGTTCGGATTAAGATCCTGTTTCTGTAGCTCCGATAAAGAAATCCGGTTTATCATTCCCATATCCCGTAAGCGCTCGGACAGGTAAGGCCCGAAAGAAAAAAACGCTTTGGCGGGCTTCCCCGCCAGAAACACCGGGGTGTCCCCGGGACATCCATCCTCTTCCAGCCTTTTCAGCAGCATACCCGCAGCTTCAGCAAAAACTTCTGAGAAAAGCCTGTCCGTGTCTTTCAGCAGCGGCATACGGTTTTCTTCAACCTTTCGCACCGTTTCAACCGCAGTTGACGAATCACTGAGTTTCTCAACGTCTTCCATGGTTAGTCCTTCAGCCGACAGCCCTCCTTTGTCAGCCAGCAGACGCATAATAAGCCACCTTCCCGTTCCGGAAACCACAGACTCGGCCCGTACGCTTGCAGGGTCATTGCCAGGACCCTGCAATGCATTTGCTCCGGCTCCCTTTTCCAGAAGCGACAGCCTTTCAAAATCAGCAAAGGAAATACCCGCACCGGAAAAAACCAGCGAAAGCCAGCCCTTGTCCAGGCACAAAACATAACCCGGCTCACTGGCAGGATGAATCGACTCGTCAGCGCCATTCCAATGCTGTTTAAGATTCCGGATTCGCCCGTCCGGCAAAACCCATGCTCCTCCCCATCCGCCGCCAAGAACCCAGTAAATAAGTTCGCTCCGATGATAACGCCATTCCGCCAACGCTCCCGCATCAGCATCGTTCATGCACGCGGCAGGAATTCCCAGCTTTTCCTCGATAAGCCACTTAAGGTTTACACCGTCGAGGAATGAAAGATTAACTGCCCTGGCAATCGTTCCGTCAGACAGGTATACTCCCGGCCCGACCACGCCCGCAGCAACGATATTCGAGCTGCCGGCGCCGAGCTTTTCAGCCATTTCGCCTAGACAGCGCCACAAGCCCGAGACTAGCTCCCCGGCGCTCTCTCCGTACTGTTCTACGCTCAGAACAGACTCTTCCAGCAAGTTAAGCCCGGTGTCAAATATCCCTGTCTTTGCGCCGCTGCCAGCGCCTATATCCACACCGGCAAAAAGAATGCGAGAATCCAAGTATGCCTCCTGGAGCTAACATGCGAGCTTACTGCTGCACAATATCAGGCTGAGTTGTCCGTTTTCAGATATTGTCTTTTTCAATGTCCTTGAAGTAACCCGCAGTACTAACGCTTAGTTCCGCAGTCGCCTCTTCGTCACACACGATAATCCCATGTTCATGCATCTGAAGCATCGAGGCTGTCCACATGTGATTAACAGAACCCTCAATTATGTGGTTCAAGGCGAGGGCCTTATTGTGGCCGTTAACAAGCAAGATCACCTCCTCAGCATCCATCACCGTTTTTACCCCCACGGTCAAGGCAAGTTTCGGCACCTTGTTGACATCGTTGTCAAAAAAACGCGAGTTAGCGACGATGGTATCGTAGGTGAGTGTCTTGACCCGCGTCCGAGAACTCAAAGATGAGCCCGGCTCATTAAAAGCTATGTGCCCGTCAGGACCGATTCCCCCGAGAAACAGATTTATGCCTCCGTAACTCTCTATCTTCTTCTCGTACGCTTCGCACTCCTTCCCAAGATCACCGGCATTCCCGTCCAGTATATTGACGTTATCCTGCTGGATATCGATCTTGCTGAACAGATTCTCGTTCATAAAAGAATGATAGCTTTCCGGATGATCTTCCGGTATGCCGACATATTCATCCATGTTGAATGTCACAACATTCCTGAAAGATACCTTGCCTTCCTTGTTCAGCCTGGCGAGTTCTTTGTATGTCCCGACCGGTGACGAACCGGTAGGAAGCCCCAGAACAAAAGGCTTGTCCTCAGTAGGCTCGAAGCTGTTTATGCGTCCAGCTATATATGCAGCAGTCCACCTGCTCATCCTGTCATAGTCTTTGTGTATGAGTACCCTCACAGAATATCTCCTTTCCTGTCCATTGCTTCTGCAACAGAATTATTTTAGCCTGATCTATTATCGCGACGCTGTAAACACATAGCGCTACCTCCGAACAACTTAAAACTTAGTTGGCTTTTTTTATGAATAGATCAGGCTAGTTTGCTGCTTATCTGCTCGTGCCGCTCGCTTACCTGCCTGATCCTGTCCTCCAATCCCTGCGCAAAACTGTTGGATTCGAGCGTTCCTCTTACAGCTTCAAAATCCTGTTCAACGTCTCCGTCAATCCCGAATCCAGTCTTTGAAAACTCCTCAAATTCCTTGGACGCGTCACCCTTTACCATATTGAAAAACTTAAGCGAAGCCTTCTTCCAGGCATCGGCAAGACCCTTAAGATTCGTTTCCAGATCGCTAACCAGCGAATGCCCGTACATTTTTTCGTAGGCGGCCAGCGCCCAGCAGAATGCATCCTCCCGGTAATGGTCACCGGCTTCGCGCAAAGACTTCGAAAGTTGGTCCAGTGTGCTCACCTCTCCATCTACTATGCCGCCAACAATCCGGTCCATTCGAGCCTTCGGGCATAACATTCCGCACATATCGACCCAATCGCCCGGACCATCCCCGGTTATCTCCAGCCCTTCAATATCCTTCTTTAAATTTTCAAGAGACGATTTTTCGAACCGTTCAAGAATGACGTCGCCAATATACATATCCAGCCCGAGCCGATAATATCGGGCACAGGTCCTAAGAAGCAGACGCTTGATCAGTATGCCGCCATGCTTTACATATTCCTGCTTCTTATCGCTCTCCTGCTGGAGCCTGGAGAGTATTTCCTGCCCGCGGATCATTTTTCCCGCAGTATAGGGACTGAGCACATCAAATGTTATCAGATCCTGCTTATCACTGTGCTTGCGGCGATCCCGCCCGGGCCATTTCTCCCCGTCCCGTAAAGTCCCTACAGTAAACAGGTTCATCCCGGGAATGAGAGTCGATTTTCCTTCCTCCTCGTTGACATACGAAAAAGGAAATTCAGACGTATCAAAGTTCGCATAATGCTTGCCCATGACGGCTGTAAAAGCTCCAACCCTCGAAGGCCAGAGTAAATAGGAAAACGATCCGGTCTTACACCCTCTTTCAAGTATACCCTGATGCACCGGCCCAAGCTTATACATATGGTTCGACTGATTCGTGCCGCTACCCGCGTTATAAAATGACGTCATGGCAGCAATAAGCAACGTCGATCTGTGATGAGTGACTGAATACGGTCCGGCAAACAGGGAACAAACCTCCGAATGAAGCCCTTCGCAGTTCGCGAACAGCAAGCTTTCTTCGCAGGAAAACTGCTTCCCTGCTTTTGCCCCTTCGCCAATAAAAGACTTGCTTATCATCGCCCCGTCAAAAACATGGGCGCCCCTGGCAATTATGAAATCCTCGGCAATGACATCGCTGCCTATTGTAGTGGGCGATTCCTGAGAAGAACAAACAGTCCCTTCCTTCAACATGGAAGCCCCGTCAATTACAGCATAGGGCCCTATATTGACATTTTCGATCCGGCGGACATGACGGATTGACGCCCCTTGCGATACCGTCAGCCGGTCGCTTCTCTTTGCGTCAGAAAAAGCCTGCGCCATTTCTCTGAGCCTTTCACACAGGGCCCTGTTTCCCCGCTGAACTACAGAAAGATACGCTTCCTGCGCAGAGGTCCGCTCTGTTATCAGCATCTCGCGACCGCCCGCTTCATTAAGAACCGCAACTTCAACGCCATTGCCAAAAGCGCTTTTACCGCGGCATTCGATCACCCCGACGTCTTCAATTACTGCGCCACAGTGAATTTCAGCATTCTCAATGTGGCTTCCCACGTTCCGTATTATACACCCGTCCCCGACGGAAACATTCCGCAACACAACATTGGATACGGACGGGACCAAACCACGCTTCAACGAACCGATCCTGATTTCACCCTCAAGAACAACATTCCTTAACGAGGAAACATCAAAATCCTCCGCAACGAGGACACTATCCGGATCAGCGCATACACAACCCCGTTGCCCGCAAACTTCTATTTCATCCTGTGTCAAAGACCTGAATTTGTTATCCGACATCCCTTTTTCCTTCGATTATCCTGTTCGGGGCAGCGCTTCCAAAAACTGATTCACCCTGTCCGCCCAAATATGAAGCCCGCGCCAAACTATTGCGGTTTATTTCTGCTCTTTAACTACCTTGTCAATAAACTCTGCCGCATCGCCCACAGACTTGACAGAGAGGGCCTCATCCTCATCCATCTCTATATCAAATTCCTCCTCAAATGCAGCAACCAGTTCGATCGATTGAATAGATTCAGCTCCAAGATCACCCACAAACTTTGAATCGTCTTTAACGTCAGATTCATCCATCTTCAAAACTTCGGCTGTTACCTTCTTAATCCTGTCCAGTGTATCTGACATAATTTCCTCCTGTTTTTATGCTGAAAAGACAAATACGCTCATGAGACTATGCCAAAGCCTGTGAAAACTCAAGCGCCCGTTTGCATGAATCTGCTTGAAGAGATCCCCGGCCTGCCCTACTGTCCTGTCTGCAGGTTGAATCTCAAACCCGGGGAGATAGAACGGTGAAATACCTCATTACAGGCGGTTGTGGCTTTATCGGATCTCATATTGCTGAAGCTTTAGTGAAAGAAGGACATGAAGTAACAGTTTATGATAACCTGTCTTCAGGATATGAGCATAATATAGCTTCGATCCCCGGCGTTAAGCTGGTAAAAGCCGATATTAGAGACGACTCAGCGCTCGCCGCAGAAGCAAAAGACGCAGACGGTGTCTTTCACCAGGCAGCGCTTGTTTCCGTTTTCAAATCAGTCGAAGATCCGATTGAAAATCATGATATCAACAGCCTTGGCGCTCTTAAAACGCTTATTGCCGCGCGCGATAATGGAGTTAGACGAGTAGTCTCAGCAAGTTCAGCGGCAATCTACGGCAACGACCCCACGCTGCCCAAAACCGAGGACATGAAACCTTGCCCCGAATCTCCATACGGCCTGTCCAAATTGGACCTCGAGCACTATTCCAGGCTTTTCTCAAGTCTTTACGGACTGGAAACAGTATGCCTGCGCTATTTTAACGTCTACGGGCCGCGCCAGGATCCGTCCTCAATGTACTCAGGGGTAATCTCACGGTTCGCGGATTTTGTAAAATCGGGAAAAGATCCGGTAATCTTCGGCGACGGACAGCAGACCCGCGATTTCGTATACGTCAAGGATGTGGTACAGGCCAACCTGCTCGCCATGCAGAATCCAGAAGCTTCCGGCAATGTCTATAACGTGGGCACCGGAACAGAAATTTCATTGCTTCAGTTGCTCGACTCATTTCGCGAACTTCTTGGCGGAGAATTCAAGGCCAGGTTCAAAGACGCACGGCCGGGAGATATC
>CAYTRK010000046.1:0-11693 GCA_964440205.1 uncultured Victivallaceae bacterium | reverse complement strand
ACCCACGACTTTCAGCTCCCAAAGCTGACGCGCTGCCAAGCTGCGCTACGCCCCGTGTGCAAAAACGTCATTGCTTCTTCACAGAACGAACAAGTATACGGAAAAAAGGCTCTTTTGCCATGGTAACTTGCCGGATATCGTTTATTGCGAAGGACTCATCTATCATTTATCCGTATGGATATCAACCCCAAGAAACATAAAGTGCATAAATAATTCAGCGAATGCGTATTTTCTGACCGACACTAATTTTGTTGGGGTCGGTGATATCGTTGAGCTGTTGCAGTTTTTTTACTGAAGTTCCATGCTTGCCGGCAATAGCAGAAAGGGTGTCGCCGCTCCCAACAGTGTAGATTGAGGAGGTTGTTTTATTGTCGGGGTCCGGTTGTCGATTGTGTCGCGCTGAAGATCTTCGGGGCGGACTCAATCCTATGCCCTGATCATACTCGGACATATCCAATGATATTTCCAGGAATGGCTGAACAGGAACGGGCATCTGATCTTTTTCCCGTCGAGTGGTTTTAGATGACTGAGCAACGTATGAAGCAATGTTTACAAAGTTTTCCGTTTGCACTTGTTTCTGAATCTGATCCATAATCTGCAGCGACTTCAAATCCCCGGATCGGGCCAGAGCAGCGGCTATCGGGGTTAATGCGCCGTCTGTCCCGGCGACCTTCCGTATATGTTCGGTTGCTTCATGCTTTCTTTCCCCGGGTAGAATCAGCAGCAGGCCAAGCAGATTTTTGCGGGAACGGGGATATAGCTCCAGGGCTTCAATGAATGTTTTCTCAGCTTCGGTTTTTTTCTTCAGAGCTGCAAGAGCCACTCCTTTCTGAAAAAGGATTTCACTGTCGGCAGCTAGTCTTGATATGTAATTCTCAACATCATCCAACGCGGCCGCATGCCTGCCTGTGCCGTTGTGCGCTATGGCCTTCAGGAAATGAAGGCGCCAGCCGTCCTTTGTTTCATAATCCGCCTGCTCAAGATAATGCATCATGTCTTCATAACGGGCCAGGTCGCACATAATGGAGGCCAGAGCCACGAGCCTTACAGCTTCAAGAGATTCAGGAAGGATATCATCCGGGATTTTCTCCAGCATTTTAAGAAGCTCGTGGCCAAGGCCAAGCGCGATATACTGTTCTGCGGCCATGAAAGTCTGCATCGCCTGACGGACCTCGGGGTCTTCGGATGTTCCTGAAACCAGTCCGGCTCTGAGGAGATCAGATGTGCGCCAGCCGGTTGCTGCATCCATAAAGTCATATATGCGCCAGCCTTCTTTTGTTTTACATAGCCACCAGCAGTACCTGGCAGTACCGGGATATTCAGAGAAGTGACAGGCATAAACCCGTGCGGATTTCTTCTTGTCATAAAAGCGCAGGCTTCTGACAACGGTTTCAGTATACAGGGGTATGCCAAGCGTCCCTCTGCCGAGTCCCGCCTTGATGTTTGTTTCCATGAGGTCAGACAGGACGGCAGTGTCAATCTGGAGCGGTGGTAATTCTGCACCTTCAAACGCCAGCCTGGCGAGGATGTCCAGTCGTATATGTCTGCTCAAGGCATTTGCATCTCTTTTAGCCCTGGCGTCCGCAAGTGCAGCAAAAAGAGTTTCCATCGATTCAAGATCCTGCCTTATCCCGGGATCAAGATCTGATCGGTTGCCGGATGTTTCGAGTTGTTCCGGCCCTTGATTCTTTTCGGAGGGCAAAGCCGTCGGACGATCGATAAAGCCGAGAGTGCAGAAGAGGATTATTCCGAGCAGAAGCAGGAAAAGAGGTATGAATATTTTGTTGCTCACTCTACTGCCTTTAAAGCAAAGATGTTGATGGAAACATTATGAGAATATTAAAGCCGGCATGCGCAACCATACAGCTCAGCAGTCCGAACCGTCCGCAAAGCCATCCGAGCGCGAGCCCGAAAGGAAAGATCTGGAGCATTTTGACCCATGGAGGATCGAGAATAGCGAGGTGGCCAATGGACCATAGCACGGTTGAAAAAAGGATCGCATACCAGTATTTCCCTCCAGTCCATTTGTGACGGTACGCCATATAGTTCTGAAGGCCCAGCCTGAATACAATCTCTTCTCCAAGGGCCATGGTTGCAAACAGCGCTGCGGTTACAAATGATATGCGCGAACCGCCCAGCGAAAGCCTGGAGAGGAGCTCTGACTGGTGGGGTTGAAAGAGGCGGAAAACAACTATAGTCAAAACCATGGCGCCGGCAATTACAGACATGACGCCTATGATCCATTTTTTTATTTCGGATTTTGGATCAATGTGAAAATTAGTGCCATGGGAGAAAAACAACGGTTTGTCCAGTTCTCGCGTGTAATAGCTGCCCATGACAGTGAATGCGCTGAATTGTATGCAGGCAAAAAGGGTCAGGGGAATTGCGAACGCGAGACTGACCTCTCCGGGCATGATTACAAGCGTGAAAATATTGAAGCAAAGAACACTTACTGCAGCAGCTAGTCCGGCAATATTGTATGGCGCGGTTTCATTGCGAAGCCTGACCCAGCATATCGCAAAACGGATTGTCGCTATGATAACAAGAATGCCCATAAAGGCCATGGCAATCTGAATTATCAATGCCGTTATCATGCCATGAGCCTTGCGGCGGACGCAGACATTTGATTGAGAATAATCGCGACGTGTTGTCTTGAAACTGCCGGGAAAATTAAAGTGTGTTGATTCATGTTCTTTTTCTCAGCCTGGCCATAATCCGGGCGGCAGAAGAAATATTACCGGGTCGTTTAGAAAAGGCAAGTGGTAACCTGAAATGCATATAGGTTTAAAATGTGCTGTACGCCGTAACTTTACAATGATTACAATCCCGCGCATGAAAACAGAGATACACCTGCATACAAACAGATACAGTGGTTGCGCCCATAATGATCCAGCTTTGACAATGCGCCGACTCGTGGAAAAAGGTTATGAGGCGGTTTATATAACCGAACATGACCACGTATGGACCGACGAGGAATTATCCGGAATTCGGAAAGATTTCCCGAGCCTGAAGATTTACCCTGGGATTGAGCTTACTATTGATTGCAGCATAAACGGGGTTTGCCACCTTCTGGTTCTCGGGACAAATGATCCCGTTTATATTGATATCGCCGATGATCCCGCCGAGGTGATGGCTGTTGCCGCCGAGAGGAACCATCTGACAATTCTGGCTCATCCGTTTCGTTGGCCCGGCACGGATGATCTGCTTGATATTGCCCAGCCTGACGCTTTAGAGTATCAGACCTGTAATCAATCCGGCGATGCTGTCCGGCAATCAAGAGAATGTTCGGAGAAAATTAAGGCGCCCCTTGTCAACGCAGGCGATATTCACACCCTCGATATGATCGGCCGGTTCTGGATAGATACCAGGGACAAGCTTGCATCTCCAGAAGATATCAGGCGGGCTATCCTTGAAAGACGTTACCTTAACTGCTCAGCAGCCTGAAAGTAGCCTCGGAATCACTAGTAATCAAGGCGGTCGAATGTTTACAAAAAAAGTCAGATAAGGCATGATTTGACGAGAGGAAAAATCAATTAATGGAAGGCGGCTTGAGGATGAACCCACAACGAATTATAGATATGGCCAGCTCATTTTATGAATCCTGTGTTCTGTTTACTGCTTCCGACCTCGGGGTTTTCAAAATGCTGGCGGAATCCGACTCAACGGCCTCTGCGGTTGCCGAAGAATGCGGTCTTGACAGGCGCGGAACCACGCTGTTGCTCAACGCATGCGTGGCTGTGGGGCTTCTCGAAAAGGAAAACGACCTGTACAGAAACACTGCCGAAACTTCGACTTTCCTTGTGCCCGGGGCGCCGGGCGACTTGACAGGCGCCATTCGATATAATCGCGACGTATACGAAGCATGGGGGCGCTTGCCGGAACTCATAAAGACCGGCAAACCGGTCGAAAAACCTGAAACTCACCTTGGCGAAGACAAGGAGCGAACAAGAGCTTTCGTTATGGCAATGCACAGCAGAGCGCTGGGAATCGGCAGAGCAGTAGTTCCTTCCCTGGATCTGGAAGGATGTAAATCTGTGCTTGATGTAGGCGGCGGACCGGGGACTTACTCAATGCTTATCGCCCGGCAGAACCCGGAAGCCAGATCCACCGTGATAGACCTTCCCGAGGTCGTGGCCGTGGCAGACGAACTTATCAGAGCAGAGAAGATGGAAGACAGAGTCAGCGCCATTGGCGCCGATTATCATGATGTCAAATTCCCCGGCGAACAGGATGCGGTCCTGTTCTTCGGCGTATTGCACCAGGAAAGCCCGGAGGATATTGCCGGGCTGTTTGAAAAGGCGTTTGACGCGCTTAAGCCCGGCGGCAAAGTTTACGTTCTTGATATGATGACCGACGCTACTCACACGAAGCCGAAGTTTTCAGCTCTGTTTGCGGTCAATATGGCGCTGACAGCACAGCACGGCTGGGTTTTCTCAGACGCAGAACTCTCTGAATGGCTTACCAACGCGGGTTTCAGAGATTTCAATTGCAGCCGCCTTCCGCCGCCCATGCCGCATTGGCTGGCCGCCGCGCGAAAACCTGCCTGAACCTTTAAGATGAATAGAGACGAACCAATTCAAGGCGTTTTTGATTTTGAGTCTGGAAATCAAGATGGATTCGAGAACTGGCGTCGGCAGCAGGAAGCTCGCCTGGAGGCGATACGACGAGAGTGGAATGTGCCCGTCGGTCGAAAGGTACGCATTCGTTTGCGGAACATAGACGGGGATTTCGAGGGCAAACTTAAACTTGCGGAATATCCAGTGACACTCGACAGGCGAGTTCCACTCCATCTGCAAGTTGATCGTGTCGATGTCTTCGTCCCTGACATTGAACAGTGCATTGTGCTTGAATGAATGATGATATAACTGGAGAACAGAAGCCGATTCCTGCCGGTTCTTTTCGGATTTGACGCACGGTTCACCCGCATATCTCACAGAATTTCGTAGCGAGAGCGTGGAGAGCGCTGCGGCGGGGGCGCTAATTGGTAAAACGCCGGAGCAGCCGTATAGACATACTGCAATCTGGCGTTTTGCCAATTCGTGCCGTCGCAGTGGGGCTATCCGCGCTCGCAGCAGGAATTTTGTGAGATATGCGGGTTCAGCGCCTGCTCGGAGAGCCGATGCTCGTTTCGCCGAATTTTCTGCGTATCTCATCAATTGCGTGGCTCAGATTCTCGCGTTTTGCCTGGATGTCCGCCGAATTTTCGCTGAACAACTCGAGCTGGAGCGGCCGTTCAGAGAGGTGGTTCAGTTTACTGACCCCGAATCCTATAAGGCGGACCGGAGCGTCGATAGTCTGATTGCGCAAGAGTGTTGAAGCCATTTCTTTGAGCGTATGGTCGTCGCAGGCTGGCCGGGCAAAAGCCTTCTGTCTCGTGATGGTTCGAAAATCTTTCCACCGCAGCTTCAGGTGCGCGACGGCAGCATACTTTTCGGCTTCGCGAAGTTGCCGAGCCACGTCGCCCGCAAGCTCCATCAGCTCCGATTCGATTCTATCGAATTCGCTGCAATCTTCCACAAAGGTATGCTCGCGGGATATGCTCTGTTCCTCACGGTCCAGTTCCATCTCGCGTTCGTCAATACCATCGGCCAGCAATTTTATGTGTTTCGCCAACGAGGGGCCGGCGATATCCGCCATCTGGTTCTCCGGCATGTTCTGAACATCCGCTATGGTCTGAATGCCCCCCTCCTTTAAAAGACGACCGGTAACTTTTCCCACTCCCCAGATGCGGCCAACGGAAAGCGGAGCAAGGAACTTCTTAATCTCTTCCCGACGGCCGGGCGTCACAACAAGGCCGTCCGGCTTGTCGAGATCGCTGGCAAGTTTGGCAAGAAACTTGTTAACTGCAACTCCCACAGATGCAGCCAGGCCTGTTTCTTCTCTTATTGTTTTCTTGATCAAGGCAGCGATCCTGCGGCCGTCCCCAAAAAGTTTCCGCGCGCCGGTAACATCGAGGAATGCTTCATCTATTGACAAAGGCTCTACAAGAGGAGTGAACCTGCCGAATATTTCAAAGATTTTGTCGGAGACCTCGCGGTAACGCCTGCCGTTGACCGGCAGGAACACGGCGTGAGGACAACGCCTCCCGGCTTCACGCGAAGGCATGGCTGAGTGAATGCCGAATTTTCTGGCCTCGTACGACGCAGCGGAGACAACTCCGCGTTGGTTCGGCGGAGCGCCTACGACCACGGGTTTTCCTTTCAACTCCGGGTTATCGTTCTGTTCAACGGCCGCAAAAAAAGCGTCCATGTCAACATGCAGAATTGTTCGCGTTGTTACCGTATCATCATTCATTTTATGCCCTGGTGAAATATAGCACAACATGGGCTAAGATGATAACGGGGAAAAGCGTTTAAGTAGATGGAGCCGGCTCCTGAGACCGCAACTTGAAGGTACAGGAGACCAAAATGAAAAATAGATGCAATTTAAACAAAAGCTTCGAGTACGGAGCTTTTAAGGATGAGCTGTATTGGGACATTTCATTCAGGGAACGGCTTCACAGAATCAGGGAAGGGTTACGATGTCCGAAAGGGTCAGGAAAACGCAAGTATGCGGAAGCGGAACTTAAACACCTGATATCATGGGCATGCGCTTTTCTTGTGCCGCTACTGCTCCTGGGCGTAATTATTCTAATGCCCGAATCAACCGGGGATACTGAAACAACCGCTGTGGTCAAGCTGCTCGAACCGCCGAAACCGCCCGAGCCCTTGATCGAGAAGCGCGAGGAATTTGAACCGGAAAAGGTCAGGGATCCGGAAGTAAAGGAACCCTTCACTACAGCGAAAGTCACTGATTATGCGCGCACTATTGACCGGGCGTCCGCATCGCCTGCAATGTCTAAGGTGCCCCAACTGGCTGATATCAAGTTCATCAAGAGCTCCATATCCATACCGATGCCCCTCACCGGAAGGATCGGCGAGAAGCGCGAGGCTATAGTTGCCCGGTGCGATGACCATGGTGGAGAGGGCGCGGTGTTGAGGGCATTAAGGTGGCTTAAAGCAAATCAGAACCCGGACGGCTCCTGGGATGCCCCGAAACCTGCAATGACCGGACTTGCCCTGCTTTGTTATCTGGCCCGCGGAGAGGTTCCCGGGTCGGGTGAATTTGGGCCCACTGTCAGAAAAGCCCTGCAATGGCTCCAGAGCAACCAGACCAGCTCGGGGCGTTTCAGGTATAGCGACAAGCATGAATACAGTCTGCCCAT
Organism: uncultured Victivallaceae bacterium; assembly: GCA_964440205.1. Taxonomy (GTDB): domain Bacteria; phylum Verrucomicrobiota; class Kiritimatiellia; order UBA8416; family CAYSRM01; genus CAYSRM01. The sequence continues at coordinate 4,489 of CAYTRK010000046.1, read as the reverse complement.
TGCAGCTTACGCTCTGAGCGAGGCATTCGCAATGATCCGCAATCCTTATCTGCAGGAAAGCGCCGAAAAAAGTATACAGGTGATTATCGACGGCCAGAATTCTTCCGGATGCTGGGATTACAATTGCCGCTCAAGCGATCGCAATGACACCTCGTACTCTGCATGGTGTATTCAGGCGTTAAAGGCCGCGCGCATCGCAAAACTACGGAACAAGGGTCTGGCAGAAGCAATGGACGCGGCAGTAGACGGATTAAAACAGAACACACATCCTAAGGGAGGATTCGGCTATACCGGGCCCGGGCGGTCGGACCTGACAAGCGCTGGAGTACTGTGCCTGCAAATGCTGGGGCAAGCCGATTCCGGACTTGTGAAATCGAGTCTTTCCTTTCTTGCCGACGATCGTTGTGACTGGTCCAAACCCCAGGGCAAACGGCCCCTGTACTACTGGTACTACACAACTCAGGCAACTTTTCACGCTGGCGGAAAGGCTTGGGAACAGTGGGACAGACACTTCGGCAAGGAACTCGTTTCCCGACAGGTGATCCTGAAAGACCACACAGAAAACGGGAAGGCAACCGGCTACTGGGAATCCCCTTCCCCAGAAGAAAACTACGGAAAGGTTTACAGCACTACATTGTGCACTCTGATGCTCGAGGTATATTACCGACAGCTTATGCTTTATGCTGAGCCCGCCGGTGAGCCGTCTATCCTTGAGGATCGGCAGGAAGAAAATGAAGTCCCTGTTCAAATCGTAATTCCGGAGAAGTGTATGAATAGTTCCGTGTGAGCCGCATTTCATGGATGAGCCTGTTGTAAAACTCAGATTGTCGAGCGCACTGAGATATGCGGGTTAACCCTGCTGTTGAGCGTTTTGTTTTGCGAGTTGGCGAGTGTGCCTCATAAGCAAAGCGAGATAGACCGGTGCGAGAAAAAGGTAAAAGAGACAGGCGAAAACCAGGTAGCCGGCTAACACTCGCCTGGTAGCAGGGAAGACTCCGGATACTCCTGTCCGCGCAACTTCGCCTATTGAGAAAACCATAAGGTCCGGCATCAAGTTGTTGTAATCTCCAACAGCCTTGTTGCATTCGCCGCAAAACCGGTCGGCAGATTCGTGGCATGCTGAACATTCCGGGCAACATCTTCTTGCCGACGGCTGCCGGGTTTGTTCATCGATGTCGCCGTCCCAGGGCTGAAGAAATTCCTCCTGAACCCAGACAGTATGCATCGGACCGCCTGTAAACTGTTCCGAAGACCGTTGCATCACCGATCCATGCCTTTCGAGGTGCAGCGTTTTCCACGCTCTTCCGCCGGATGGCCGACAGGCAGTTAAAAATTCTGTGAGATATGCGGGCTAACTCCCGGAGTCATCATCGCCTTCCGACCCGGAGACCTTGTTTTTGATCTTTTGAAAGCTGCCAAGGACAGATTGCCGTCTTTTTTCGCGCCTGGCTTTCTTTTCCTTCTGTTTTGCCTTCTGCTGTTCGAGGCGGCGCCTCAGGTCTGCCAGTTCCCGGGCTTCGTCGCTTTGCGAGCCTGACTGCTGCGGAGGCTTTTTCTTCGGGCGCTTTGATGCGCTGGTCGCACCGACGCCTGTTTTTGACCAGGAAGCTGTCGGAGCCTTCTTTTTTACAGATGGACGGGAAGTCGGGCTTTTCGGTTTCTTATTGTCCGCCGTTTGCACGGTTTCGTTGCCTTTGCCGGAGGACGAAGGCGGTTCGGCTGCGCTTTCAGTCTTTTTGCCCGATTCTCTATTTCCCTGCTGCATCTGTTTGTGGATTTGTTGCTTCTGCTTGAGGCGTTGTTCTTCGAGTTCCCTTGCCCTGGCTTCCTGGGCTTCCTTGATCTTGCGGGCTCTTTCGGCTTTCCTGGCTGCCTTGGCTGCCTCTTCTTCGGCTCTCTTCTTTTCTTCCGCTTTGCGGCGTTCCGCGTCTTCTTTTTCCTGTTTCTTCTTTTCCTCTGCGCGTTTAGCGGCGATTTCCTTGGCGCGTTTCATCTGTTCGGCGGCTTTCCGGCGTTGTTCTTCTTTCCTCTTTTTTCTCTGTTCAATGGCCTTGCGCTGAGCTTCCTGCATCTTAATCGCGGCTTCGGATTTCCTGGCAAGCTTTTCCTGTTCTTCCTGCTCTTTGCGGCGGCGTTCCTCTTCCGCCCTTCGGGCGGAAGCTCGTTGCAGGCGCTGCATCTTCTGATGCATGGCTTCACGCTGCTTCTGCGCTTTTTCCTCCCGTTCCCGCCTGATTGCCTGCTGCGCGTCGAGCAATTCCTTTTTTTTCTCAGCCGCTTCTCGCAGAAGCTTCTTCTTTCTCTCTTTCTCTTCCCGCTCAGCTTCGGCCTGGGCTTCTTCCTCGGAGGTCACCGTGCCGTAGCTGACCCTGATGACTCTCTTAGGCCTAGTCCTGACAATCTGCGGGCGCGCCGGTCCGCGAACCACCCAATCCTGGATGGCAGTGTCTTCTCCTTCTTCACCATCGTATCGCTTCAGGAAATCGGGTTTGATCATCAAGCCCGATTCTTCAAGGTCCTCGCGGTAGGCGTCTATATCAAATTCAACTCGACGGTAGAAAACCTGGCGAATATCGCTATCGTAGATGCAGTAACAGCTTCGGATATCGTTGTCCCTGGGATCTCCGACAGAGCCAACGTTAACTATGTAGCGATAGTTGTCTCTGAGCTTGACGTCAAACGGCTCGGCGGCGATGATCCGGTCTTTTTCGTGATCCATAAGAAATACCGCGGGCTCATGGGTATGCCCTACAAATACGATCTGGCTCTCGCATGCCTCAAAGCTCTCACGGGCTTCTTCGGAATTCTCAATGTAGTTAAACCGCTCCGGGTCGAGAACTTCGGCGTGACTGACCAGGAAATCTTCCCCCTCCAGCTCGATTGGCATTTCGGCAAACACCTCGGCCGCAACTTCAGTCATCTGTTCGCTGGTCCACTCTATAATTGCGCGCGCGTTGTCGTTGAATTCGGAAGGGTCGAATTTTCCCGCGATCACTGCGTCGTGGTTGCCCAGAACAATGTTCTCGACCCTCTCGTAGACGCTTTCCAGTGTTTCTGCGGGCAGCGGGCCATAGCCTACGATATCGCCAAGGCAGATAATGTCATCAACACCTTGTTTTGTAATATCGTCGTAAACAGCTTCCCACGCTCGTAGATTGGCGTGAATATCTGAAACAATTGCGTATCTCATTTTGCTTAATATGCCCGAGTGTCAACTTAAACCTTCCCGTATGAAGACTAACCATTTGCAGATTCCGAGGCAAGAGAAGAATCGAAGGCAAGCCGGCGCCGCGAATTGACTTTTTTGTCACAGTAAAGTAAGTATCATGCTTGATCATTAAACGAGTAGCATGGGATACTATCAAAAGATTTGCGAAAAGGCTAAGGAGAAATAGGATGAAATATAAATATTCAGTTGTCGTCGGGTTGCTTTTGTGCGGTTTCACGCTGATGCCGAAATGTCCAGCATCCGGAGCCGAGTCCAGAGAATGGACATCCAGGTCGGGCCAGAAGGTTAAAGCTGCCCTGGTGGAAGATCGAGGGAAGATGATTGTGCTTCGAACTGAGGGCGGGGAAGAAAAGGAAATAAGTCGGGAAAATTTCTCAGATTCCGACCTCAGCTACCTCCGCAGCTTGAAACTTCCTGCATCGTGGCGGTCCTGGCGAAGCGCGGACCGAGACGGGAAATCGGAAGACGGCGGCTTACTGAAAAAGTGGCCCGAAGGCGGACCCGAGAAGCTATGGGAGCGGACCGACCTCGGCAGGGGCTTTTCAAGCGTTACCGTGGCCGGTGGACGCATATTCATAACAGGAGATAAAGGCGGAAAGTGCGTAATCTACTCTCTTGACATGAATGGAAACACGAAATGGGAAACTGAACATGGAGCGGCGTGGACCAAGAATTATCCCGGACCCAGGGCGTCGGTTACCATAGACCGCAACAGAGTGTATCTTCTTTCCGGGCATGGTAAACTTGCTTGTTACGATTTCGATTCAGGGAACGAAGTATGGACGCGCAGGATGAGCGAGTTCGGAGGGAAACCGCCCAACTGGGGTTATGCCGAATCCGCTCTGCTTGCCGATGAAAAGATTATCGTGACCCCGGGCGGCAAAAACTGCATGGCGGCGCTTGATAAAAAGACCGGTAAAACAATATGGACAAGCAAGGGCAATGGAGCCAGCGCACATTATAGTTCGGCAATACGTGTCCCTTATCAAGGAAAACACATGATTGTCAATGGTAACCGCGGCGGAATATTCGCGGTCCGCGAGTCGGACGGCAAGACGCTTTGGTCCAACGGATTCTGTTCGGGTAATACGGCCAACTGTCCCACGCCTGCCTACAGTGACAACTATGTGTTCTGGGCCAACGGGTATGGTAAGGGCGGTATTTGTCTGAAGCTTGATTTTGCCGGAACAGGTGTAAAGGCAAGCGAGGCGTGGCGGACTAAAGACATGGTCTGTCATCATGGCGGATATGTGATTCACA
>CAYTRK010000045.1:11313-11754 GCA_964440205.1 uncultured Victivallaceae bacterium | reverse complement strand
CGTTTCGGGCACATATAAAGAACCGAATTAACCCACAGATTCTGCTGAGGAGGCGATATTTTTTGGTGATTTCGTTGTTGAGTAATGTGCAGGGGTTGTGTTAGAGTCCCTGATGATCGTAACAACGTAAGAGTTGTTGTTTGTTTAAATTTAATTGAATACAAGCACTGGGAGAGGGATATGTCTCAGCACCCGAGTTTAAAATCTGCAAGCAGAATCGTGAAGAAGCGGAACGTACTGAAGCGCTTTGAAAGGGTCGATATTCTGCGCGAGAAGGGCGAATGGAAGCCTGGGGACAGGGCCTACGGACTTCCGAAGACCAAGTCCGGGCCAGAAGCCTGAGCTGTGTTGATAGTGTCTTTAGCCCGCGCCTGGTAAGCGACTGAGTGTCCGCATGAGAGCGCATACTTTTACTGTTTTCGTTTTACTGGCTCTGAAATT
>CAYTRK010000045.1:0-11303 GCA_964440205.1 uncultured Victivallaceae bacterium | reverse complement strand
GTGTTTGCGCAGAAGATGACGAGTCTCAGCTCCGTGTGACCGGGGACAACGTCAACCTGAGGTCGCGGCCCGACATTACTTCGGAGAGCGCCGGACAGGCTGACAGCGGGGACATTCTCACCGCCACGGGTAATTCCACTGATAAATGGGTTGAGGTCCGGGTTCCTTCCTCGATAGGCCTGTGGGTTTATGGCGAGCTTGTGAAGGAGGGCAAGGTATCGGCTTCGAGTTTGCGTGTAAGGACCGGCCCGGGAATAAGTTTTCGTTCTGTGGGAGAAATTCCGCGAGGAAGGGAAATCGAAGTCAGGGAAAAATACAAGCAATGGCTGAAGATTGCTCCGCCCCCGGAGTGTTCCCTCTGGATCAGCAACAAGTATGTGGAACCTTTCCAGGAACAGGATGAGAAACCGGAAGTACCCCCTGAATACACGGCTGTCGGAGCTGGAGAGCGGGATGATGGCGGGGAGGGGGAAAAAGTGACAATGCCGCCGCCGCCGGCGAAGGAGAGGTCGGGCGGCGAAGACAAAGTTGTGGAGGGGTCGCAGAAGGAAGCAAGGGCGAAACATCGAACTTCTCAGATTGTTGTTCTGCCCCGTGAACTGCGAAACAGGAAGCTTGTTGATTCCATGAAGCAGGGTGAGCTTGCTGAATACAAGGGTGAGCTCCGACCGTCGGGTTTTGTCTGGCGGAGGCCCAGCGAGTACAGATTAATCCGGCGCGACTCTTCCGGCCGGGCTTTTACGATCTGTTATGTTCTTGGTGACAGTTCTGTCCTCGAAGACCGGGAAGGTCACACTCTTATTCTTTACGGACGGGAGTACTGGGTGCAGGGTATGCGGCATCCTGTTGTTGTCGCCAGGCAGCTTGTTGTGAGGGACTGAAGGCTGCGGAGGTTCAATTTGTGACAGTAATGTAGTAGTAATAGGGTCCGGACCCTGTTGCTGTCCTGTCGGTAAAGACTCCGGAAATCACATCGTTGGTCAGCAGGTTCCACGAGCCGTGGACTATATTGGTATTCCTGTAGATCATGTAAGTTCTGTTTGAAACCGGGTTCCAGTTGATAACGAAAGCATTGGTTTCAATTTGTTCTATGTTGTTTACTTCGAAGACGGAGTCGGAATTGGTTGGATAGGTGCCTGCGACCCATTCTTCGTAATCGTCGGCTCCATCGCTGTCTGTATCCGGATTATCGGGTTCGGTTCCCCATGACATTTCAAATGTGTCCAGGAGCAGATCGCCGTCGTCGTCAGTATCGAACGCATCGTGTGTGCCGTTGCTGTCGGTATCAACCAGGAAGCGGCCGAGCGAAGGCTGGTCCGTCACCACGTTGGTGGAGGCAGGGTTTGCCGTCGCGCCGGTCGGTCCGAAGTACGAGCCCCACCAGTTGCTTGTTGCGTCGGTATAGTTTGTGCTTCCGGTTCTGAAAACTCCGTAGCTGAAGTTATTTTCAATATCGTTGTAATGCGCCTTGACTTCAACAAGCGGGTTATGCGGGTTACCCACTTTGTTTGTTCCGGATTTAATGCTGATACCCAGATCAAACCCTGTTATCAAGTTGCTTACCGTTGTAGCCCTGACGCCATTATTCTTGTCTTCCTCGGTCTGTATTGAAGTATCATAGGCAAGACAGACGCCTATTGTGCCGTCGGCATTTGTTGCGGACCCGTACAATGAATTACCGGCGATGAGATGATCTGTAACAGCATTGTTGGTTATGTTCCATGGATCGCGGTCGGCATGAACCCATATACCTCTAGCCGGAGGATTGCCAGATGGGTACAGTCCGCTCACGGATATGTTATTATTAAGGATGTTGGCTCGCCCCTTTGCGTCCGTGACCCGTATGCCAATTAATCCATCCTCGACTGTATTGTGTTCTATATTGATTTCCTCCCCGTAGTCGCCGAAAGTGTTGGCCCGTACAGCCGCCAAGCAATCTGAAAAGTAGTTGTAATTCACTGTAACCCAATCGGACATATTGGAAGTGTAATAGCAACGGTTTATATATATAGCAGCATTTGCGTTGCTGCCGTTAATGCTGACAAACACGTTAGAGGCGATTGTGGCTGGCGCTTTACGTGTATAGATGGCTGTTGCTTCCTGAATGTTTGTGCTGGTTATATTGCTTATTGAGTTTTGAATAAACCAGCATCTCAGGTCTTCGGTATCTGAAGGCATCAATTCCGGCGCGGGCGCGTCGGCAGCTATGCCGAAGCCGTTTACATTACGAATTGTGCATTGTTTTACGGTTATGGGGCGATAGCGAGTGTAAATAGCGTAGGACGCATCCGGGCAGCCGTTTGTATCGGCATCTGTGTCGAGTGTCAGATTTTCGATAACTACATTGGATGACAACACATCTATTAATGGGTATGAAGGTTTGTCTGTATATTGATATCGGATCAAGGTTCTGGAGGACAGGCGTTTAAGTGGCGGGGAGGTTGGGGAAAAGAGATCCTGGCCACAGAGAGTAACAGCGCTGGTAATACCGAAGTAAGGTTCCACGAACTCGCCTGGTCCGATATTGATAGTTGCGTCATCGCCGACGAGGGTTACTGCGTTATGCACGGTTCTCCATGCGCTGGTGGACGTCAATCCGTCGTTGGCGTCGTTGCCATTGGTCGAAACATAGTAGTCGGCGGCAGGAGCCCCGTGTGCAATTGAGGTCAGCAACAAGATATGCAAAATTCTTTTCATAGAATATTTTCCGTCGCCGGATTTCTGTAATTATTCAGACACGATTAATTATAAGGGATGGGAGCTGAATAATCCAGTTTAAGCTGGCCGTGTTTTGGCATACGTACGCCGAAACGGCTATATTTTTGGGTTGCAAGCAGGTGCAAAAAAGCGCAAAACTAGCTTTTTGTGAAAATGGGCGGGTTTTATGGATAGAGATATTTCGCGAGAAATAATGGAAGACAGGCATATACAGGAGGCGCTTGGGGCTTTCATGGGCCAGGTTGCCCATGATTTCAACAATCTCCTTACGCCGCTGCTGGCCTATCCGGAGCTGGTACGGCAGGAGCTGCCGGAAGAAGGACAGTCTCATCATCTGCTTGACGTAATGGAAAAGGCTTCCTCTGATATGGTGCATCTTACCCGCCAGCTTTTGGCCTTTTCGATGCGCAATCGGATGGCTCGTGCGCCGATAAATCTCAATTGCATTGTTGATGATGTTGTCGGGGCTGTTGAACGAAACGGATTGCCTGAGAATGTTTCTATTGAAAAGAGACTTATCGCCGAGCCACCGAGGGTTTCAGGTTCGGAGGATCTTCTTCTAAGCGCGGTTGCGAATGTTCTGGACAATGCGCTTGAGGCATTGGATGGCAGCGGCAAGCTCACTGTATCCACTTCTGTGTTGCAGTCGAACGGCGATGAGGGGGGTTATGTCCGGATATCTGTTTCGGATACGGGCGCGGGAGTAAGCGAAGACCTGGGTGATTCCATCTTTGAGCCGTTTGTAACCGACAAGAGAGGTTCCAGGCGGCGTGCGCCTGGACTGGGGCTGAGTATAGTCAAGAGAGTTATGGACGAACATGGGGGCCGTGTGACTTTCCGGACGGAGGCGGGCAGTGGCGCTGAGTTTTATCTGGACTTTCCAATAGAGAAAAAGGGGCAGGTTTCTGATGCGGGGAATGGGTGAGCGGACATTTGATGATTGGGGTGAAAGCGGCCAGAGGCCCTGCGATGCAGGAAGGCTTCTGCTGGTCGACGACGAACCCAATATACTCAAGTTGTTCAAAACCCTGATTTCGATTTCTCTTCCTGATATTGATGTGGATCTTGCTGCTAACGGGATGGAAGCCGTTGAACGGTTCGAGGAATTTCACGAGGCTGTGATCGTGATGGATCTGCATATGCCTGTGATGACCGGCCAGCGCGCATTTCACAAAATCGAAGAAATGTGTTGCGAGAAGGGGTGGGCTATGCCGTCGGTTATTTTCTGTACGGGGTATGCTCCTCCGGAAGCTGTCCGGAGGGTTGTAGGCAACGAGACCAGGCACCGTCTTTTACAGAAGCCGGTCAGCGCCGAACGGCTTTTAGGAGATATCAGGGAGAGTTTCCGCAGGTGACCTAATCTTGATTGGAGGCTGGCGGCGGTTTCATGAGGAAAATTCAAGATATAGATCAGATGAGAGAGAAGTCAGCCGAGGTTCGGGGCAAGGGCCTGAGCGTGGGTTTGGTTCCCACGATGGGTTGTCTTCACCCCGGGCATGTCTCTTTGATAAGGCAGGCGAGGGCTGCGTGCGATTTTCTTGTAGTCAGCATTTTTGTTAATCCGACACAGTTCGGCCCGAACGAGGACTTGGGGAGTTATCCCGGAAACATTTCCGGCGACGAGGCAATATGTGTGGAGGAGGGGGTGGACGCGGTTTTTGCGCCTCGCTCTGAGGACATGTACAGTTCTGACCACAGTGTATATGTGGATGAACAGGATATATCGCAGGGCTTATGCGGGGCTTGTCGGCCGGGTCATTTCCGCGGCGTACTTACGGTTGTTGCCAAGTTGTTTAACATTATTGATCCTGATGTGGCGGTGTTCGGAGAGAAGGACATGCAGCAGCTCAGGTTAATACAGCGGATGGTGTGCGACCTTAATTTTCAGGTAAAGATCCTGGAAGGAAAGACAGTACGCGATGAAGATGGTCTTGCGAGGAGTTCTCGCAACCGTTATTTATCGGGGGAAGAGCGAACAAAAGCGCTCAGGCTGAACGAGGCCCTGAAAACTGCGCGCTGCATGATTGAATCCGGCCAGCGGGATACCGGTGCGATCCTGGAAGAAATGAAATCTATTATAGGATCTGACGAGGATGTCAGTTCTGAATATCTTGAATTTGTCGATTACGCGACGCTTCGCCAGGTGGAAGAGATAAGCGGGAAAACGGTTGTTGCTGGGGCGGTGCGGATTGGTTCTACCCGGCTGATAGACAACGTTGTTGCAGAGCCGCCGGTCAGCTGAGGCTTTCTTCTTTCCTGTGCCGAGCCATAGTATGGGCTTCTATGGCTGACATGATTATTTGATCGGGATCGGAGCGGGATTGCACGAACCGCACCAGAGTTTTGAGGTCTTCTGGTTGCGACTGGGGGTCTTCGCTGATAACGGTGATGCCGGCTGATGGTTTCAGTCTTGTCATCGCTCTTATCAGGCCTTTTGATTCCTGTCCGAGGATTTTCTGATTGAGAATAATTGCGTCCAGCCTGGGCGCTTCCTCCACGACAGCCAGGGCCGAGGCCAGATCGTTTTTTAGATGCAGATTTGTTCCCAGTTCTGAGAGTCTTTTTTGAAGCGCTGTTTTGTCTTTTCCTGTGCATGCGAGGAGGATAATCCAGTTGCCTATGTATGTTTCCAGTTCTTCTGGCAGCCGCGATTCGGATGTGTCTGCGTATAAATCGCCTTTTGGCAAACGGATTCTGAATGCCGGAGCTCCGGCCGGGGAGGCCATCAGATCCAGGCCGCCGCCGGACTCTTCGAGGACCGACCGGATAACCGACTCAATGAGGCCGGATTCTTCTGAGGAGCTTCGCAGCAGTTGAAGCCCGTTTGTTTGAGAATCCTCCGTTGCTGAGGTTTCCACGAGTATTATTCCCGCGCATCCGGGTTCAACATTGAACGGAGGTTTGTTGGTCGGTGTATTAACGGTGATCTTGAGTTTGCCGGGCTCTTGAAAGGAATCGGCGCCTACAAGCCCCAGGTTGGCGACCACTTGTTCGAGTTGAAGTCCGGTTATTCCGACTGGCGGCAATTCGCGGACGAACTGCGCGGTAACTTTCCAGGAATCGGAAAGGCTGTTTTTAAGGAGGTCGACTGCGCTGTCAATGTAGTCGGAAATAACTTCCGTTGAATCAGTGTGGGCGCCGGAGTGGGCAAGTTCAAGCAGGTGGCCCGCCAGTTTGATGCCCCGGTCTGCGGCAAGTGTTATTGCTTTGCTTGATTCGAAAACCTGGCTGTTATCCGGTTGTGATCTAGTGAGGAGGGAGGCGTGACCGGATATCCCGCAAAGGAGGTTATTGAAATCATTGGCGATTCCCCTGGCGATTTCGCCTATGAGCTGGAGTTTTGCGGCCCGCTTGCTTTTCATTCGCCGGGCTTCGGTGTTGCTTACATCGCTTACAAGGATCAGAGACAGGTCTTCTGAGGGTTGCGATCTGAACCGCAGGGTTGTCGTGCCGTGATCTTCTCGCAGTTTTTTCTCGATTTCATTTGGTTCGGAAAAGTCAAGCAGGAGGTCAACGTCTTCTTTCCCGAGACACGGAAAAATGTTATTGAGTGTTGTTCTCCGGTTCAGGTCATGCCTGGCGAATTGTTTTGCGGCCGGGTTGGATCCGGTGATTCTCCCTCTCTTATCTACTGCAAGCAGTCCGTCACTGATGTAGTCCATGGCTTCCACAAGTCTGCCGACGCGAAGCCTGCTTTCGCGTTCGGCGGAAAACTGTATGGCCCATAGTCCGAAGGCTCCCGCTATAAACATAAACCCCAGGGTCAGGGTCCAGAGTGTTGCGGCAACTATTTTGTATTCACTCGGCGATATTTGAGCTTCCAGGTAGCTGATCACATGCAGAACAGCGATGGTGGCAATGCTGAACAGAATAATGAGCAGGATTGCGTAGCTCCACATTTCTGTTCTGAAAAACTTCATATTACAAATTGCTCTTTCATGGCAAGCAGGACTTGTTAACTGCAGAATATCTGTTGTGGAGGTATAAATAAAGAGGTTTTTTGTGCAGGATAAGAATTGCCAACGGTTGTGAGATATGCGGGTTAGTGAATTGACAAGGTAAGTGCGCCCCCCAGTTGGTAAAGGGGCGCAGTTAGTCTGTCAAAAGGGGGGGAGATGGTCGAGGCGGGCCTCGCCCGTGCGGGAGGGGGAGAGGGGCAGGCACGAGGCCTGCCCGTACGGCGTTTTATTCTCCGGATCCTTTCAGGAGCTGGCGCTTGATATTCTCGGCTTGTTTGTCCATTTTCGCGTCGCGTTCTTTGCGGATTTCTTCTACTTCTTTCCTTGTCTCGTATGCCGTGATCTCGTCTTGAATCATTCGTTTCTGTGTCAGTTTTGTTTGTTGCGGGAGGCCGTCTTCTTTTTCTATAGCTCCCGGCTGTGCATAGCCCAGAGTGACGAATATCATGGTTTCTTTCTGACTGGTTTCCGTGTGCTTGTGTGAGAAGAGGTATTTCCCGATTAACGGAATATCGCCCAGAAGGGGTATTTTCCTTGTATTGTCATTGTCCTCGGTTTCCGTCAGACCGCCGATTGCGACTGTGCGTCCGCTTTCAAGGCAGAAGACCGTGGAGATCTTCTTGGTCGCTATAATCGGGTAGGTCTGTCCATTTGGAGCCACCGCGTCACGGACAAAGCGGGTCAGTTCCGGCTCGATTTTGACCGTGATATTGCTTTCGGTATTGACTGTTGGCGTCACATTAAGTTTGACGCCGAACTCCACCGGCGCGCCCGGATTATAAGTTATAACCGGTCCGGACGTGTCTGTCGCTGGTGTCACGGTGGATTCGAATGGCCGCTCAATTTCTCCGATATGGATCAAAGCGGCTTCTTCGTTAGCGACGATTATTTTCGGATTTGAAACTACAGATACGCCCTGCATTTGTTTTAGTGCGCTAAGGACGAGTCTGAAATCGTCAGCGCTGAGAACTGCGGTGCGCACGTCGTTGATGACTTTTGAGAATGAATCCTCTATATCACGTGAGGCGCTGCGTCCCCGGTCAACACTATCGACGATCTCGCGTGTTGGATCGGATTCTTCCTGTTCCCCGTCCATGGTATAGCGCTCATTCAGTGTATCTGTTCTACTCCTTGTGTCGTACCTGTTTATGGTGTCGGCCTTGCTTTCGGTCCACGAGCGGGTTTCGTCCATGCTCCACTGCATGCTTGCAGCAGAGGCGCCGTACTCTTGAAGAACCTGCCAATTGATGCCCAGGTCCTTTATTGCGTCATCGTTCAGCTCCATGAATTTTGCTTCGATAAAGACCTGTTCGCGAAGTTTGTCTATGCTTTTTACGACCTGTTCTACTTCACCGAGATTAGCCGCAGTGGTGCGGACCACAAGCGCGTTTCGAGACGGGAAGGGTGAGACCGAACCGCGGTTGCCCACCATGGGTTGAATAACCGAGACTACGTCGGCCACGGTCGCATAATTCAGGAAAACGGTTTCCACCACCAGTGGCTCCGGCGCTCCGGGTGGTTTGGGTGTTATGCTGTAGATCTCGGTGCCCGGTCGTTTCTGCTGGAGGGCAAGGTTATGCATAGCCAGGATGGATTCCATTGCCGGTTTCCATTCAACGCCTGTGAGATTAGCTGTGACTTTTCCCTGGAGGTTGGATGGAGTTGCAATTATGTTTGCTCCCGATATGCTGGTGAACAGACGCACCACATCGGCCATGGGGACGTCGTCCAGTGAAATGCTGATAAGGTTTTCCGCCATTTCGGCTTCAGCGCCTTCGATGTCCTGAGTGCCTTCCTCAATAGTCAGCGAAAGGGCATCGCCTTCACCATTACCGTTATCGGACGGCACTACGATCAGCTCGTCGTTTTCGGTTGTTTCCTTTTCGAGCGGCTGGGAAGAAGGTTCGGTTTCTTCGCCGGGAGCCTGGGTTGCTTCTTCGACCGGCTCAGACTCGCCTGTCGGTTCATCGGCCTCGTCGGGTTGCTGCCCGGGCGCCATGGCAGGCGGCGGCGCAGGGTCGCCTGATGCTTTGACGGGCTGTTCGTTTTCTTCCTGTGAAACGCTTATTCCGGCAATGGACGCCAGGAGCGTAATGCCAATCATTACGAGTATTGTTTTCCTCATTTTAGTCACCCCGTTTCGAGCTGTTGTTTCTATTCCTTTGCTATTGAAATCCTATTCATTTTACGGTTTGTGAATAACCGTTGCTGTAATATAGGAGCCTTTCTCGTCCGTAAGGACCACTGTGTTCGTGCCTGCATCAGCACTTTGCACAGTGTAAGTCGGGCTGGTTCCCGTGGCCGTTATGGTTGCCAGGTCTTGATCCAAAACGCTCCAACTATAAGGCGGCTGGCCACCGACTGCCACTGGATGCTTTTCTTTGCCTATTGTCGATTCAACCTCAAATGAACTTGGAACTATTCCGAGCGCAGAAGTCTGAGTATCGAGCGTTGCCACTGCGGCGTTGCCTTCACCGTCCACTACTACCACATCGTTTTCTGTCCGTTGTGTTGCCGTATAGACAGCAGTCCTTCCGTCGTTGCCCGTCACCTCAATTTTTCCTGCGCCGGTGTCTGCCACATCCCAGTCGAAGCCGCCTTTGCCGTCGTCCACGGTAAAGGTGACTTTCTGGCCCGCGAAAGTTATAGTAGCCGATTCCGGACTGATTCTGAGTGTGGAAAGCGACACGTTTTCTCTATTCAGGGAGTTGAAGTTGCCGAGTACATCGTCGGCGCTTGAGACTGACTCATCATCTTCGCAGCCGGTGAGATTGATGCTGATAATTGCGGCTGCTATAAGACCTGTTGCTGCCAGCAGGAGTCTTGTTTTTTTCATGGCATGGTCCTTTCTGTCTTTAATTTCCGTATTTTCATCTTAACGGCACTGCACGGAGCTGCCGAATGTCAACCTTGTCTTTGCTTACTTCGTCAATTTTCCAGGTGTACTGCACGCCTTTACGGATGGCGGAGATTTCTTTGCCTTCCTCGACGACTCCGAAGCCTTCGATGATGGCAAATTTGTCTGTTGTGCCTTTCAGACGGAGCTTGGGCCACTCAATTTTTCTTTTGGGTTGTTTTTCTTCTTCCGGCACTTCGGGTTCAGGGCGCCAGCCGACTGGCCAGAACGGGTCGCGGAGTTTTTCGAAGTTGGTTTTGAGGAAGTTCTTCTTATCTTCTTCCTTCCCGTCTTTATTTTCGGCTGCAATGGCAATCTGCTGGAAAGACAAACTGATTGCAGTGATGACTGTCAATATTGCCAGAAGCGAAGCTCTTTTTTCAATTCCAGCGCAGGCGCTGTTTGTGGGAGCATTAATGCGAGGTTGCCTTTCAGAGTCGAGATTATTCGCTCTGAGAGCGCACTCCAGACCTTTCTGTATAGCAGACTTGTTTATTTCGGGTCTAGTCTTCATCCGTCCCGTCTTTCTGTTCCTTGTTGTCCACCTTTTTCTCTATTGTCTGGCTTTTGAGCTGTTCGCGGAGTTTGTCTTCCATTTCCTGATTTGCCCAGATTGGCCATTGAACGATGAGCTTTATATTGTGAACAGCGTTGTCCTGCTTGCCGGGGTCTATTTTAATACTCGTCAAGGCGACCAGCGGGTTTGACTCCTTTATTTTGTAGATGAGTCTCAGCAGGTCGAAGTAACTGCACTCAAGTGAGAGGCCGGCCTGGTAGGAATGAAATGTGCCGTGCGTTCCCTTGAGTTTCCGGGCGCCTCTGTCGAGGGGGGCTTCAGGGAGGTTGATGCCGGCGTCCCGTGCCCGTCTGTTGACTATTCCTTTAATCTCCAGCATATAATTGCCGCCAAGGTGCGGCTCAAGCACGTATTGATCGGTGAGTTCAAGAATTTCCCGGAGTACCCGGCAGTTCTCCTTGCGGTCGCCGCGCATTCTTTCGATTTTTGCGCTGGCCTTATCGATGCTTGCGCGCAGTTCATCTATTCTCTGCCGGGCATCTTTTTTCTTATTGTTGTAGGCGCTGACGCCCTGAAAGATACCGAAGACCAGCACGGCAGCAACAATGCCTATCAGGACAAAGATCTGAGTGCGTTCTTTTTTGTCTGTCGGTAATTTCATTTAAATGCTCTGGGTTTAAATTTGCACGACATCTTGAATATTCTATCGAATTCGTTTGTAGTCGCAGGGTCTTCTCTGTAGCTGCCATCCACCACATCTACCGATTCGACAAGGTCCTTGAAAACATCCGCCTTTTCGAGTCCTCCCTCAAAATTTCTAATGGAGTATTCGGCATCCTTGCCCTCGGCTCTGGCGCTGAACACTATTGAGAAAGAGCGCGCTGGTTCATTGTTAACCGTCGTTAGAGAATGGTCGAGAGCCAGAGACGTAAGGGCGATGTTATCGGGAACTTGTTTCTGGAGGCTCAGCATTGCCCAGTGCCAATCGATGTTTGATTTCTTCCAGCCTTTGATTTCCGCTAGAATTCTCTTGTTCCGGGCCAGTTGTTCCCGGACTTTCTTGGCGTGCGCTTCCTTGGGTTTAGCGCTTTCCCACGCTTCCTCGAGATTTTTGACCTGGCTGCGGAGTTTCAGGTACTGATGGCCGAAGAGAATGGTTGTGACCACGATTATTGTCGGCAGCGCAATCGAAGCTATCCTTGTAAGCGATTTT
>CAYTRK010000044.1:0-11802 GCA_964440205.1 uncultured Victivallaceae bacterium | reverse complement strand
AATTCGTGCCCTCACAGTGGCGCTATCCGCGCTCGCAGCAGGAATTTTGTGAGATCTGCGGGTTAGTATTTTGTGCGGTTGTAGTGTATCCCTGAAGAGAGTCTCGAAAGTTGCCGTATTCTCTAGATTTACGTAGTGGAGTTTACGGAATTCGTTTTGGCCGAAATGCTTCAGTATCCAGGTCTTGCCGACCTGTCTCGCCCCCTGTAAGATAAGAGGCTTACGATCTGTACTGTTTTTCCAGCTTAACAAAAAGTCATAAACAAGCCTTTTCATGGTTAAAAAAAGCAAAAAATGCTTTTTTTGCAACATAAATCTTTTGTGCCGATTTGGTATTGACATTCTAGCCCTGCCCGTTACCCGTAACATGATACTGAGCTATTGGTTCGGTTGCTTACTGTTGAGCATGCATCTGTGCAGCCTGCCGTGTCTCAGGGAGGTCCGTCTGCGGTGGAAAGGAAGGCCAAAAATTGCCCGAGTCACGGGTAAAGGGCGGAAGTGGCCGCTGACCGAAGACGGTTGACGCTGGTCCGCCGACGTAGGACGGTGCTCTGCGCCGTCCCGGGCGAGAGATGGCGGGTGGTTTTGATCTGGTTTTCGGTTTGAGGGTGGAGCAGTGTTGGATTGGACGGGCTTATGGGACGGCCCGGAGGACCGTCCTACGGGGGCGGACTTTTTCAATCGTCGGAGGGACTGGAACCTTTTCAGGGATTATGGATATTGCATTCTTTTCCCGAGGCTTTCAGCCCGGCTGTCGAATGGGAGCACTTTAAAATCGTATGGCTTCCTCACGCATCGGAGCTGATGGGAATGGACGCACGGGAGTACGGACTCGCGGGAGCTTCTGCGGTCACTTCGTGTGCAGACAGGTAGTCCCTCCAATTGTGGATTTATGGACTCGTGGGAAACGTAAGTTTGGTTTACTGGCCGTTGGTCCAAATGACGTATGGGCGATAATATACCGGGACATCGGCTGGCGGCAGGTTTGTATCCCACCATATGTTTGTGCCTGTCCCGTCGGGATCGCGCGGACCCACGTTTGTGACGTAGGGCAAACCCCATCCTTCCAGTATATTGGTTGTCCTGTAGATTCCAAACGGTTCGTAAACGCCGCTGTTCGTCGTTGCGTACCATTTTATGAAGTTTGAGCCCTCTGCATAGCCTATTTCGAGTATCTCAAATGTTGATTGTTTGTTTGTCGGATCTGTTCCTGTGACATATTCCATCCACCCGACCATTCCGTCGAAGTCCGAATCGTTAGTGTCCCAGTAATCGTAGTCGGATGTGTAGTATTCAGAGAGCCACAAATAGGGAGTTCCCTTATCCGTTGTATCGCCGGACGTTGGAATGAAATTGGCGGTGATATTCCTGGGAACAGTCATTGGCGCTTCGATCTGCAAATCAGTGATGACGCAGCCGTTTGTATCGCCACTCCAGGAATCGAGGGTATAACCTGTTTCAGCGGACGCCGTTATTGTAACAATGCTTGCTGCCTGGAACCAGCCGCTTGCCACATCTACGCTGCCGCTGCCGCTTGTCGAAATGTCCATGTAATGATTTGTCTGCCAGAGCCAGTTTATGCTGGAATCCGATGTTATATTGAAGGGCCCTGTGCTTATGGCGGTATTGTTTGTCTCGGGAGCTACAAGAGGTGTCCATTCGCCTGCAAGGGCCGTGCCGCAGTCGTAATCATCGCCGTCAACCGTAAAGAACGTGTTTGCATTGGTAGGGATGATATAGTGCGTGGCTGTGGATATGTCGGTACTGTTGAAAACTATGGTATATACTCTCTGCCCGGTAGGGCTTGTTACGGGTGTATCCCAGTAAAGCATTTTATACAGAGAAAAATAATCTACCGGGAAAGTCGCAATTATGCGATCGTCACCGGTTGAGATACCGTTGGTGGCCATAGTATCTCGAACAAAATTACCCAGCCCGTCCTCATCCCCATCTGCTATGAGGGCGGCCTGCCATCCTTCAGCATCCTGGTTATTCCATGTTTCCATTCCCTGGCATATCCAATCGAAGTTCGTTTCTGTGCCGATCACAGGCATTTCGGGCACACTTCCGGTCTGGCTCCAGCCTGTGACCCAGTACTGTGTTGCCATTGTGCCCTGGTAGACGGCGCGGTTACTGACCACGGCGGAGAGTGGCTCGTTGTCATGGTAGACATGAGATCCGGCTGGCGGCGCGATGTTGGTCGCCGCATACGTTGTAGTCACATCGAGAGTGCGGTCGGTGGACTCGAAATTAGCGGTAATCGGACCCCGGGGTTCCGAGAGCGGATCGATTGTCAGGATATTTGAAGAAATGTTGCATCCGTTGGTGTCTCCGGTCCATCCGGTGAACGCGTTGTACTCAGCGGCAGTGGCCGTTACAGTCACCGCGGAATGCTGCTGGTACCAGCCCGTGTTATCGACCGAGCCGTTCCCGTTTGTCTGCACGTCGAGGTAGACGTTGGTAACCCACTGCCATGTTATGGAAGAGTCATTAAGAAGCATGAACTCGCCGGTGTTGGTGGTGGAACCTGAAGTTGGTATATCTCCACTGCCGCTCCATCCCGTGCAGAGGTATTGAGTCGAAAGGAGACCGATGTTTATGGGTGAATCAGTCATCCGGCAGTTCAATGTGGTGCCTCTGGGATATGCGTTAGTACCCGTGGCCGGGGAAGGCGTCCCGAGAGCTGATGCAACGGTAAGCGTTTGAGTTGATTGATACGCGATAAGCGTCTGCGATTCGTTTTCTTCTCCGGGCGAGTACCACGACCCGCTGGATGTATTGAATTCCCACTCCGTAAAATCATCCTTTTCTATGCCTGTTCCCGTTGCATAGAGTGGTGAGAAAGCATAGATAGTATATTTTTCTCCTATGTATCTGTAACCCTTTGATGTCAATGTGTCCAGTGTATCAGGGTCTCCCCAGCATATTTTATCTGCGTGCGCCCCCATGCCTCTAACGAGCCTTGCCCCGCTGTTTTTCTCAATATCTTGATCTGTTGGTGTTGCGAAGACCAGATCAACATTGTTGACGCCGGGATCGCCATAGACAATAAACCCAAAGCCGTTTGAAATATTACTGAAAGGAGAGCCGTTTGTGATGGTGGTGCCGTCATAAGTGTTATCTGCTGTAGTAACCATCTCGATTTTCCAATCATTAACATTTATACCCTCGCGGCCGGCTATCTCAATATATTCATTTGTAGTTTCATACCCGTGGTTGGCGTAATTGACTTCATTGAGCCATACTTCGCCGGGCTCCGACCCGAGGACGAAGTAGTAGGGGTTGGTGACGGACTGTCCTTCGTTGAGATCTATCGGTTCATAATAATCCGGGTTTGAGAACACAGCATAGGTTTTCGGGCTTGTCTTATCTGAATGAGGTCCGTCGAAAGTGAATTCCACGTAGTACTGGACAACTGTATTTACGCCCATCTGTGGAATGGATGAACCGGCGGATTGATAAGTTCGTTGAATACTGGAACTTGAAGCTACGTAATCAAGATCGATATAGTTGTTGGTGTTCCACTGATCCCACTGTCCCCAGTTATTAGAGCCGATATTGTAGTATGCCCTTATCTTGATGTTCTCCGGATTGAGGACGAAATTATACAAATCTACGGACAGATCTACAGATGATGAATACAGCGGAACGTCGGGAATAGTCGCCAGGTTGGTTACGCTGAAGTCGGCAGCCAGAGGGTCGCCTATAAGCAGGTTATCCATGGCGAGCCGTGAGTAGCCCGAATTAGTTTCACTGTATACACGCACATAGTGATGATCGGCGTTGTAGTGATTGGTCGTGTAATAACGGTAATCCGTATTTGTGATGCCGGAAACCGTTGCGACATGCGTCCATTCGTCAAATGTGCCTCCGTCGCCGGACGCTGACATCACGTGGAATGTGGCTGTTGGAAGCCCGTCTGTTTCCCAGTTTCTGTACCAGAATGATATCTCTCCGATTCCGTTGGGCATCCGGGGTGACTGGATGTACGGCATATCGCTGTCGAAGACATTTCCGGCAGCGACGCCGTCTGTCGGGTCGTTGTTAAGGTACGCTGTTCTGTAGCCCCAATATGGCTCGAATTCACGCGAGTCTTCGTTGGGGGTTATCAGCGCGTTATACGCCGCCCATGTTTTATTGTCGCGTTCGGCGTAGTCTGAAAGTTGCATGTCATCTATATAAAGAACGGCATCTCTGTTGGTGGTTGTGTGGCGGATTCTTACATAGAAATTATCGTTAGTCTGAAGCATGTATGTATAGGTCTGCCAGTCGGTATTTGTTACGGTTACAGTTTCCTGGGGAACAAAAGTGTCTGGCGCCGATTCTGAGGCAATTTCAACCTGGAACTCAGCCGGCCCGTTGGCTACCTTTTGAAGGAAGGTGACTGAACCGACACCGTTCATGACCGGTGATCGTACATATTGCGGCTTGTCCGGGTTGATCTTTGATCTCCAGAGCTCAATGCATCTGTTGCCAGGCGAATGCTCAGAGACCCATATACCGGTTGCCTTCCAGTTATTGGTGTCGGTGTAGGAATCAGTGCCGCGCCACTTCGTCAGTTTCAGGTCGTCCAGGACCAGGCTTGCCTCGCCGCTATCATGCTTGACTCGAACGAAGATCTCATCCCAGTATTCAAATTCAATATTTGCTGTCTGATATTTTATGTTGGTAGCGGTTATTGTGGCTATGTCTATCCAGCTTGCGGGAGCGTAAGATGTGCTGTTGTTGGTATATCCTTGCTGTACAACGAAATCCATTGGCGGCCCTGCGAAGCCCGGCCGGTTGTAGGTCTTGTTGATCGAATCATGGTACCAGATGTCTCCTGTCACATCTGTCCAATCGGATGTTGAAGCGGCGGTGTCGAAGGAATTGTTGTAGAAGTACTCATCCTGGGTAATAACCACGTTATCAATCTCTAGCCCTGCAGTAGTCGAATTCGTGTTTCGTATCTGGAAATAATCATATCCTGCAAGCCCGTCAGTAAGTGTTCTGGACCCGTTGCCAGTTACGCTCCAGTTTGTGATGCCTGTCCAGGTGGAGCCATCGCTGGACCCATATACGGCCAGCTCGCATGCTGTACTGCCGGTATATCTGTCGTAAGAGAAATAGAGCCTTCCCGCATCATAGCCCAGATACGGGGTTGTAAGGGTTGCGTCGCTATTGCCCGGGAGGCGACAGGCGTTATCAGAGCTATGAACATAGCCATTATTAACGACCCATCCTGATGCATCGTCAACCCAGTTGTCGAAATGCTGGCGATGCTGATGACGTACCTTTACATCGTCTATGCGAATATCAGCGCCGTTGCAAAGGAAGCCGAATGAACCGGGCGAAGCTAAATTTGCTGTTGTGTCGGTGTCATGGAAGGTTTGCCCTTCTCCGTTTGATTCAATCCGCATGTAGGTGCGTCCACCGTTGTTGGTGCATACGGAAAATTTTATATTCTGGGTCCGGTTTCTGAGGTTGCTGTTATTATCAGCTCGTGTTCCTATGTACTGTGTTTCGCCTTCTTTTTGTCGGTAGACCTGAAGAAGAGTGTCAGTATTGTCGGTATCTCTGCTCCTGAGCCTGAATTCGTAGTAATTATCCGTGTCCTGATAGCGGGCAAGAACTGAGTAGGAAGGCCTTGGCGAAGTCTCGGATCCTGTGATGGTCGCACTAATCTCGTAATTGTCCAGGTTTGAGCCAAGGTTGTAATAGGCGAGGTTATTGTCTTTGGTAACAGACCAGTAGTACTTGAATTGAAAGGTATCAAGTCCTTTCGTGAGGGTAGCCCTGTGGGGCCAGATCTTGCCCTGGGTATAGATGCGTGTTTCGGTCGGATCAAGCCTTAGCGCCTGATCCTGGCCTCCGTAAGGATCTCCTATGATTTCCGCAGCCTGACATAACCACCCATTTGCGCTCAGGTCGCTGGGCCCCGAATTGTCAAAGTAAGTTCCGAGATCCCAGCTTTCGATACCTTCATTCATGGTGTCGGGCATGCCGGGATCAACACTATCCACAGGCCAGTGGTCGAAGGTATTTGTTGTGCTGGATATAGTATTGCCGGTAAGGCTTTCGTCGAAATACTTGGTTGATGCGAGGTTCCATTGATTGAAATCCTGGAATGAGCAGCCGAATATCAGGTATGTTCTGGTTGTGAGATCATAGCGCACCACCAATTGATTTGTGCCGGTGAAGTCGCCCCTTACTATGATATTATCGCCTTCGGGATTAGCCTCGGCCTGGATGGGGGTTTCGTATCTTATCTGGTTTGTTTCACCCCAGGTGTCGATGCCGGAAGAATAGGAGCTCCCCAGCCATTTATTATAGCCATTGAGGCTGAATTGTATTTCGTTTGTCGGTTGTTCAATAGCAATCACACCCTGCCAGTAGTCATCGCCTATAAGGTTCATGGAAGTGTCTTCGACAGTTCCAGTTATGGCAAGGTGAGAATATTCGGAGTCGTGGTACCTGACGTTATATGAAAGATAGGTGTCAGGCCGTTCGTTGGTAGCAGCGGCATCCGGCAGAAACGCAGGGCTCTGGTTTTCCAAACCATAGTAAAAACCATTGAAACCGCATTTGATATAATACTGGACTGTGCCGGGTCTATGGGCTGGTATCACTGCGTTGTAGACATTGCTTCCTGCGTGATTCATCCCTACCGTTGTCCATGCCTCGTTCTTCCCGCGGTAATATAGTTCCGGGTCAAAATTATACGCTGGGAACTTAGTATTAATTGAGGTGATCACGCAGGAAACTGCTACCTCGTCATTCGTCATAGGGTAGCCGGGGGAGTAGTATTGATCTGTGATATCGACGTCGGCAGGCGGTAGAGATATAACAACGTTATCGATATAAAGATAAAGCGCTGATCCATCGCTTATTTTCAGTATGCGTACACGAGTAACATTTCGGTCATTGATTTCGACGCTGGAATCATTTCGCCCGCTATAGACGGTGGAATTGGTGTAAGTGGCCACTGTTGTAAAGGTTGATCCATTGGTGGAAGTCTGAACCTCGAATTCAATTTCCCCGGAATTTTCGTTTGCCACGTCGAAGTATATGGAACCAACCCCGTTTGAAAGCACCGGGCTGGTCAGCGACGGATTTTCTGCAGCCGCCCCTAACAAGCCTCTATTTTGATATATGGTTCCATAATGTAGCGTCCACCCCGCGGAATTTGTATAGTCGCCTAAAGCACCGCCCGACCAAGTCTGGAAGTCCTCTTCCCTGAGAGATCCGAGTGACGGCTGATTGGTATATGTCAGCAGATCAGAATCTTCTGGTCCTGCATCGGGGTAAAACGATTGGGCGGAGTTGAACCCTTCGTATGTACACTCGAAGTAATACTCAACGTCGCCTTCAGGGGTGGGCGGTATTGTTCCTTGAAAAGTGTTGTTGCTTCGGGTCAGTGCAATTGAAGAAAAAACGGTTGAATCTGCATGGCGGAACCAGACATAGCCTTCGAGGTTGGTGGCGCCCCCGGCGACATTTGTTGTTGAAATTGATACATCGATGGATTCACCGAGAAGAGGGGAGTTCACGCTTCTCCACGGATCGACAAGATCTACTGTAGCTCCGGGGTGGGTGATAGTCACCTCATCAAGACACAGCCAGGAATTGTTGCTTTCGTTTGTGTTCACTATGCGCACATAATGTGCGTTGCGATCAGCAATTCCAATTTCGGTCCAGAGGTATCCGGCGGAGGTAATGTTGGTAGTGTACGAATCGCTGACTGTTATCCAATCGCCAGTGCCAGTGGCTGATTTCTGTACAAGATATCCGGCATCCGGCGATCCATCTTTTTCCCAGTTTCTGTACCAGAATGAGAGATTTCCTACGCCTTCATCCATATGGGGAGATCGTAGATATTGGATCTCCCTGTCGAACTGGTTGGTATAACCATATTTCAGTATGGCATAGCGGCCTCGCAGGGCTCGGTCCCATTCGTTGTCGGAATTCTTGTTTATACGCCCGCCGTCAAGTACCCATCCGTCACTATTGGTATACGTGCCGTAAGATGAGGTAGTTCCTGCGGTCCAGTTGTCAAAATTGATATACTCGCATCTCTGGATGCTGTAATCCTGGACATTGTCATCAAACGCAAAAGCAAGGTGGCTTGTGACCGTGCCCTTGACAGTAATATTTGTGTTGTCTGCCTGTGCGGTTCCATAGACGGGTAGATTGGATACTGACTGGTTGTCGTCGCCCCATGTGCTTGATCCGCTGTCAAAATAGAACACGGGGTCAGAAAGCGCGCCAGTTGTAGTCAGTACGCCTTTCCACTGATTATCGTCAACAAGGTACAAGTTAGTTTCATGCGTACCTCTTACAGATATGTTTGTGTAGGGTGATAAAGCCCTCAGAACAAATGAAGTCGGATCTGATGAACCGTCATCTGGATAATACTGCATGGAAGAAGTATAACGGCCTTCAAAATCGGCCTTAACGTAATATTCCACTGTCAGATTAGGCGTTGTGGCTAGTATGCCGGTATCGGTAATATAGGAATTTGGAGCGTTGGAAGACATTGAAATTTCCGTAAAAGAGGATGCCGCGTCTGTGCGGTAAAAAAGAGATGCCGTTATATTGCTGGCGCCTGCCTGCGGTTCCACGGTAGTTGATATAAAAGTGTTTGTTCCCACAATAGGGGTAGCGGGATGTGTCTGTGCGTTTGTAATGTTGACATAGGATGGGGGAAGCCTTATGTGAACATTGTCAATCTGGATGTATTGATTGGCGGACAGCACCTTCCACCGGATATACAATCCTTCATACGAAATCACCTCGTTTGTATAAGCCTGCCAGACGTTATCCACGTCGCTTGTGTAAACATTATGGGTTGTCCAGTTTGTGTTGTCTGAAGACGTCTGTATGCTGTAAGTAACTTGTCCTGGTCCATACAGTTTGCATTCCCAGACCGTTCTTCCAATGCCGTTTGAAGAGAATTTAGAGCGAAAGTAGGCATTGGTGTTCTTATTAAGCAAGCCGTGATTGTTGTAAACCGTTCCTTCTTCGAGTTGCCAACCGTTAGTTTCATAACTGCTGAAACCAGCAGTTTCCCATTGGTCGAAATTCTGATACAGGTCCGCTTGCGAAGCCAGGGGCCAATACGCACACAGTGAGAAGGCAAGCGCAAGTATTCCAACCTTTGCCCGGTTCCAGTTGTTTCTGACTGTCTTCATTGTACCTTTCTTACGAAGCAAATTTCGTTCCTTTTGAATTTGCAAACTTTGGAGCCAAGTCTTCATTTCCTCTGTCTCTATGTTTATAATAAGGGAAGAGGGTTGCAAAAGCCAGACATTTTTTCTTGTGAGGAGGGATTTTCAGTATGGGAATTGCCAGCGATCTTATGGCGCTGAAACAGAAAATTCCGGGAAGAAGGGGGTGTGCCTTTTTCCCCGAAATCGCTGGCTCAAACCACGCAAGGCGGGCCATTTTGTGTCGAAAGCAAAAGGGGCGGCGCAAATTGCGCCGCCCCTCGTTTATCATCTTCGCTTTTGTTACTGGTTAGTTGCAACGATCCGGTAGAACGCTCCCTGTGTGCTTTCCCATGACCAGATATTGGTATGTGTGCCCTCCGTCCGCTGGACGGTGTCTGTAACAACGCTCCAGTCTGCGTTCAGCAAATTGGTCGCGTATACGACGTTGTAAGGCGGCAGGGATGTTTGATCGCCGACATGATGGCTAACCCACTTAAGGTAGTTTGTTCCGTTTTCATGCCAGGTATCATCTATTCGCAATACCGAATTGCTGTCGGTTGGGTCTGTTCCAGCGAGGTACTCGGCCCATGCTTCCTGCCCATCCCCGTCGCTGTCAGAGACGGCCGCCGCATCATAGTTGGTAGAGCCGTAGAAGCTATCCAGCCATGTCTCAGGTGTGTCATTTGACCAGATATTCTCTGCAAATGAGACAGTCAGTGTCCCGTCTGCTACAATGGAGAGCCACCCGTAGGATACGTTTGTGGCACTGTTGTCCCATGGTCCGCCGACAGCAGTCCCGTTTGTCCATAGCCCGTCCAGATGCGAATGGTCGTCTGCGACCATGTTAAACGTGGCGTCTCTGCCTGGATAAACATTGGTCATAGCCGGTGTAACAGTTCCGGTGCCTACAGCTACTGTGCTGGTTATCATGTAGGTCGTGGTCGCCTCTGCAAAATCGACCGTAACTGTTCCGTCAGCCATTACGCTGGGCCATATGTAGTTTGTTGATAAGAGGGTTTCATCGCTATTAGTGAAAACCTGCACTGAGTTAGTTAGGAGTTGGGCTACATAATAACCGTTGTTTGCGGTAATGGAAAATTCCGTGCTGTCCAAGCCTTCAGGTACGGTGTCGGTTGAAGGGCTTATGTCGCCTCGTGCCGAATCGTTTACCTCAGTGGAGATAGTGTAGCTTGGCCCGAAGGTATCATTTGTCGTGACTATCATATCATCAAATATTCCGTTGCCGGCGAATGACAGCCCTGTGATATATTTTTTTGCGTAGCCTTTGTTAGCGGACATAAACCAGGTGCCCGGTTTGCCGCTGCCGGTGTCGGGAGACTGGTATGCCGCCGAATTTGTTACTAAGGTAGTGTCGATGTAGAGTTGATAATAAGTATTCTCTACTTGAGTGGGATCAAAATCAAGCCTATCGGTCAGGTAGTCCATCTTAACTGTTATGCGGGTATACTGCCCGTTCGTAATGGCGCTATTGGTTATGACTGTGAAAATGTTGCTCCCTGTGCTTGAGCCTGTGTCCCAGTCGTAATGATGCACTACAAGACGGTCATTGGTGTTCACGAAAAACGCGCACTGTACCTGGTCATTGCTGGTTATTGCATCAGGGTAAGAGTCCTCAGACCACTGGTTGAAGCGGATCACGCTGTCAAACCATACGTTGGTTGCGCTGCTTTTTGTTTCATCATCGGTCAGATCTTCCAGCTCGTTGGTAATTACATTGCCTTCTGTCTGAAGCTGCATCACGTTGGAGTGTGTGCTGCCAGGCAGGGGGTAGTAATTCGAGTAGTGAGCGCTGTAATCCAGATTGGTGACAATGGCATAGGTATTGGACGCTCCATACCAGCCATTCGAGCCCACCAGCGCCGTTCCTGACGCAATGCTTTCAAAATCCTCTTCGTAGGGAATGTTGTTTGTCGTGTTTGCGTATGATGTTCCTGCTGCAAGCATCAGTGCCGGAATAAGCGCGAGAGTTTTTTGAACTGTATTATTTTTCTTTACGTTCATTTTATGTTCCTCCTTAAGAAAATATCCAATCACCTTTTTTGGTTGTCCTATACAGCCCAGGAAACATGCGCACACGCATCCCAAACTAAATTAAAAGTAACCTAATATTATCACTAAGTCAATCATTAAAAACAAAATTTATTACAAATGGGCATTGCCGCCTGAAGGCGGAACTACAAACGCCTTGAAAACGGGATCAAACGTGTTTGTAGTACCGGCTTCAGCCGGAATCGACACGGGGTTATGCCCATAATGAGAACGGCTGAAGTTAAACAACTTTTTTTCATCTGTTCTTATCTTTTGTCATTATGCAGAAAAATACCTTGCGGCGTCAACTATAAAGAGGCCAGCGCTGCAATTCTCGTTATGGCGTGGCCGTCTGTCGCTTTGTGCCGGAGGTTAGATGGAAAAGGTATGCCTTGTTTTCAAAATCTTATGTTCCAACGACACAAGTTCGCTGGGGACGTCCAATTGGAAACCGGCTCATACACAATGCCGTAAGGCATGTTTCGTAGCCGGTTCGTAGTCAATGCCGTCAGGCATGTTTCGCAGCCGGTTTGTAGTCAATGCCGTCAGGCATGTTTCGCGGCCG
>CAYTRK010000043.1:0-12069 GCA_964440205.1 uncultured Victivallaceae bacterium | reverse complement strand
CTTCAAAAGCGGCTTTTGTCCGCAACCAAAGTCATTGGTCATTTTCTCGCTTCGCAAGATTCATTAGCTTCTTAATCGTGGATTTTTTGAGTAAATGAGTCAATGAATTCTCGTGATAAGGTTGTTGGTTGCTAACCCGCATATCTCACAAAACATCGGTTAGTTCCCCTTTGCCATATGGGAAGCTAGTGAATATGTTTGGTTAGTTTTCTCGCCGTGGTTTCTTTTTTTGCAGGAGCATATTTGTGCTGTACAATAACGCCGATGGACCCGAGGGCAAGCCAACACAAGAGGATGGCGCACTGGTTCCTGTCGCCGGGTCTGAACATTTGCCCTATATTTTGTGGATCAATGGCGCCGACGGTGAAATAGGCAATCTCCGCAACCACGCCCATGCATCGCCGAATCCTGTAGAAGCAATTATGATGAACTTCTGGAAGATCAGAGCTATGGGGCCTGCAATTATCCCGGCTATGTTTTTCCGCGAATGGAGAATTCACAGCCGCAATAGTTTTGTCTGTAGAGGTTGTATCTGCGGCTGACTTCTATGCTTTGCTGGAACCCTGCCTGTTTCTTGAAATTGATGGGAAGAAACTTGTCGAACTTGTTTCCTGCCCGGAATATCATTTCGCTTTTCTTGTGCGGGCTTATTGTCAGTGTAGTTGTTATACGGTCGAAGTGATTATCTGTGGCGTAGCGGGCAGTGCGTCCGATATTGAACTCGAAACAGAGCTCGCATCGTGCTCCTCCTTCGGGCTCCTGCTCCCGCCCCCTTATCCATTCCAGCCATGCAGCATGGTCGTAGATGTCCTCCACCAGGGGGAGGTTGAGTTCCCGGGCCAGCAGGCGTGCGGATTCCAGTCGTTTGAGGTATTCTTCTTCCGGCCAGATATTGGAATTCGAGAAGAAAAGCGTCAGGGCGTAATCTTCGGCTACACGTCTGACGGCGCCGCCAGCGCAGGGACCGCAGCAGACATGTATCAGAAGCGTTTCCGGGTTTTCCATCTCACGCCTCTACTTTCTAAAAAAAATCGCAATGAGATTGATTAGCAGAGTAAGGATAATGCTCAGGATGATGCAGGTAGTTACCGGAAACGAGAAGGACCACTTTTTGCCTCGTAGATGAATGTCGCCGGGCAGATTGCCGAGAAACGGTATTTTATCAGCGAGCAGAAAGAGAGCGCCAAAAAGCATCAGCACAAAACCTGCAACTAGAATTATTATGCCAATTGGTTTTATGTATTACTTCCTGTCTCCTGATTCCAGTTTGACCGGCGCCTTGAATCCGAGTTTGTGCAGTTTGTCGCGGATTTGCGGCTGCACGCGGGGTGCGTCTACTTCCGTCCACCTGAACTCCCGCCGGTTCCGGTAGTTTTTTCTCAGTAAGCGGAAGTAATCCCCTCGCTTTTCATCGCGGGGTCCGTCTCGCAGGGATTTGTCGTCGTCGGTAATATCGTAAACATTTTTGACGGCGTCCCACAGTATCTCCGGCTCGGTGTCACCGGAATCGTTAAGAACAATCCGGCCGGTTTCAGGCGGGGGCAGGAGGGAATCGGTGTCGTATTCCGGAGTCACATTAAGAAAACGGCATGCTTCCCGGTATACTATTACTGTGCCTTCTACTTTGCCTTCCAGGGAATGCCCCGCTATGTGTGGGGTGCCGATATCGATTCTGTCAAGAAGCGCGGTGTCGTATAGCGGTTCATTCTGCCATGTGTCGATGATGCATCGGCTGATTTTGCCGGAATCAAGCGCCCGGACAAGAGCGGCGGTGTCCATGATGCCTCCCCTTGCGGCGTTGATGAAGGTAGCTTCCGGTTTGATTCGCGAGAAGAAACCCTCATCGGCCATCTTTATAGTGGCGTGTCTGCCGGACCGGGTAAGCGGCACATGCAGGGTCACGATGTCCGATTCCGACAGCAGGGCGTCAAGCGGCACGAATTCAGCGCCAGGGCTGCCTTCTTTTTCAATCCGCGGAGGGTCGTTGCAGAGAATGTTGAGGCCCAGCGCGCGCGCTTTTTCGTATACCAGGCTGCCGACGTTGCCTACCCCCACAATACCGATCGTTCTGCCTGGCAGATCGAGGTTTTTGTTGGCAGCAAGGGAAAGCAGAGCAGAGGCAAGATATTCGGAAACACTGTTTGCGTTGCATCCGGGAGAATAACACCACCTGATACCGGATTGTTCCAGGTAATCGATGTCCATATGATCGGTTCCGATGGTGGCGGTTCCCACGAACTTCACGCGGCTGCCTTCCAGCAGGTTGCGGTCTATGCGGGTGGTTGACCTGACCGCAAGGATATCCGCGTGCCTGACGTCATCGGCGGTTATTGCGGGGCCGTCGATGAGCCGGACGTTTCCAAGGGAGGAAAATACCTCCTTTGCGAAGGGCATAGCCGCGGCGCAGACGATGTTAACCTGCATATCTCACACTCCTCCGGCAGAAACAAGTATTATTCATGACTCAGATTCGCTCAGACGTTTCTTTTTGCCTTCGTCGAACCACTCGTGGGCTTCCCGCAGAATATCCGGGACGCGGTCCGCAAAAGGATAGCCCGCAATGGCCTTTTCGAGCAGGCGCCAGTCAATTTTGTTAACCTTTTCGCCTGGGACCCAATGGCCGCTATTGCCAAGAAGGTTGTAGCGGGACCTGGCGTAATCAACCATGTCGTAGGTTTTTGCCAGATTGTACAATCGAAGAACCATGTATAAAGGAAACGGGTCCGGGGCATTTACCGTGTGCGGGAGATCTTTCTGCCAGTCGGCGGCCCAGTTCTCGCCCATGACAGAGGCAAATTCAGAACGCAGGCGTTGATCAACAACGCTTATTGCGTTACGTCCCTGCTTGAGCAGCGGAATCACATTTATGTGCTCCTGGAAATCGCCGGGTTGTTTTGCTCCTGTACTTATGGTCTGCACGCCTTTTTCCGTAAGGCAGAACAGGTCATTGAACTGCATCGGCGAAAATGGTTTGCAAAGGTCTACCAGTTTTGAGGGCGGATCGTAGAGGCGTCCGCCCTTGTCCGAAGGGCTGATGATGAAGACGCCCGTATCATATTCTTCAGCTTTCCTGATGGCTTGCGTGTTCCACTGGTCGAAGTAATACCAGTGCAAATTCACAAAGCTGAATTCGCCGGTTTCTATTGCGGGGATGACTACATGGGAGGCGGCGTGTGTGGAAAAGCCGATATGACCGACTTTTCCGTCTTTCTGCAGTTTTCTGCAGGCGCTTAAAGTTCCTGCGTTAAGCGTTCTGTCAAGCAGTTCGAGGGTGTTGATTCCGTGGATTGCCAGCAGGTCGATATATTCAAGACCTATATTTGAATAAGACTTATGGAAGGATTCAAGAAATTCCTCTTCTGACTTTCTTGGTCCCACTTTGGTCTGCACAATTATCTTTTCACGAGGTAGATCGGGGAGAACGCGTCCAAGCTGGTATTCGCTTGAGCCGTAGCCCCGGGCGGTTTCGATGTGGTTGATCCCCAGGTTGAGGGCCTGGCTTAGTATGGCTTCGACGTTTTTCTGGTTTTCCTTATCCAGCTCGGATGGCTGTATATCTTTCCATGACTGTTGAAAACGCATGCAGCCGAAACTGAGGACGGGCATCTGTATTTCGGTTTTTCCGAATCTGCGATATATCACGGTTTTACCTCTCTATTGTTCGTTATTTTTCTCCGGCTCATAGAACCGACTCTACAAAAATGGTTTCGCATCCAGCTCGCATAATAATGATTGCCTTCTCCCTGCTTGCATTCAATGCTCTATATGATGCTATTATGAATAGCATGGACAGGGAATTCATTCACGGAAAAACTTTCGAAGAAATCAAGCAGATTTGCATTAATTCGGGACTGTCGGCTTATCGGGCCGGCCAGATATGGCAATGGCTTTACCGGAAAGATGCGTCGAGTTGGGATCAGTTCACCACG
The DNA here is from genome assembly GCA_964440205.1 of uncultured Victivallaceae bacterium. Taxonomy (GTDB): domain Bacteria; phylum Verrucomicrobiota; class Kiritimatiellia; order UBA8416; family CAYSRM01; genus CAYSRM01. Next base: position 8,140 of record CAYTRK010000043.1, on the reverse strand, counting down.
TTGCCGCAGGATTTTCGCGAAAGCATGGCCCGCCGCTTTGCCCTGAGCCCGGTTGAAATCGAAACGGTACAGGGTAAGCCGGGTAGCGCCAGAAAGATGCTGCTTGGTTTGCATGATGGCAACAAGGTGGAGACGGCGCTTATTCCGGGGAAAAATGCTGGTGAAGCCGGAAAGGGTTCACGAAGAACGGTATGTCTTTCAACGCAGGTGGGGTGCCGTTTTAACTGCGCGTTCTGTGCAAGCGGCAAATCTGGATTCACGCGGGATCTTGAGAGCGCGGAAATCATGGGACAGGCGCTTGCCGCGAAGGCTGAATACGGCGATAAGCCGACCAATGTGGTCTTTATGGGAGTGGGCGAACCTCTGGACAATTATGAGAACACGCTTCGTTCTATCCGCATTATCAATGACCGCCGGGGTTTGAACATCGGAGCAAGGAAAATCACTGTGAGTACCTGCGGGCTCGTGCCCGGAATTGAGAGGCTTTCAGGGGAAGGTCTTCAGATAGAACTTTCCGTGTCGCTTCATGCTGTTTCGGACGAGAAGAGGGACAAGCTCATGCCTGTTAACCGTCGTTATCCGCTCGATGAACTTCTGGCGGCGTGTCGATGTTATACTGAAGTGACCGGGAGAATAGTTACTTTTGAGTACACGCTTATTCGCGGCTTTAATGCTTTGGTTGCCGATGCCCGGCAACTTGCGGATAGACTTTCTTCGTTTCCGTGCAGAGTCAACCTGATAGCGCTCAGCCCGGTCGAAGAATATTCCGGAGAAGCTCCGCCCCGCAGGACAGTTGATGAATTTGCTTCAGTGTTGAACGGCGCGGGGATAAACTGCACGCTCAGACGGTCACTGGGCAAAAATCTTGACGCAGCCTGCGGTCAGCTCAGAGCCAGCGCAGAGTATTCACGTTCGTGAAAAGATCAGGTTAGTTCCTTGTGAGCTGGGTTTGGTTCTCAGAAAAAGTCCGAAGTGTCGGTTTCGTTTGTATCTGTCCCGGCGTCTTCTTCCTGATCTGAGGCTGCTTCTTCAGTTGTTTCTGTTTCAGCAGCCTGGGGAGTCGTGGCCGGCCTGGTTGCCGTACGCCTTGCAGCGGACTGAAGGCCAGCTACCGGTGAAGGCCATACGGACGGGTAAGCGCTGTAGTAGGACATCTCGGAGACTTGCACAAATACCAGAACGGTGAAAGCCAGCAATGTCAGCATTGCTATTGTTACATCGATTCCGTAATTATGGCCTTTTTCCGCGGGTTGAACTGCCACCGGGGGCGCTGCCTGTGGTTGCGGCACCTGTGCCGCCCCCTGCTCCTCGGCTGAAGGACTTTCTGGTTGCCCTGTTTTTTTAATTCCGGCTGCAGGTCGTTTAGTGCGTATAGTCTTAACGCCTGTTTTTTTCTTTTTAATTGTTACTGGCATAAATTATCTCCACATGATGAAAATATAAGCATGTTCAGTCTGGAATGCAAGAAAAGAGTTGAGGGAATTTGGGGTAGGGGAGAGGACCTCGGATCGGGGATATGCCGGGGTGTGGATTCGCCAAGGAGGAGAAGAGATTGAAGATAGGAGAGAAGATGGGTAACAGGGGAGAATATTCAATATTGAACATGAAATATTCAATAATGAATGGGAGAACAGGGGGATGTCTTACATTGAACATGGAGTGTCCATGTGAGAGGCAATTGGCTCAGGTGTGCGGAAGGGGGTTGACGGGCGTGGCGGGACGCGGTAGTCTTTTGGGCTATTTGTCACATGGTGCACCCGTGGTGAAATAGGCAGACACGCAAGGTTCAGGACCTTGTGGCCGATGAGGCCGTGTGGGTTCGAGTCCCTCCGGGTGCATTCTTGCGGGAGGGTTAGCTTCCCGGTTCCGGGCAACAGCGGTTTTTCGATATATATTCCAGTGATCCGGAATTCCCACATGCATTGCTTGTTTGTGATCCGGAATAATGGGTTCTGAGTCCACTCTGCCGATGTTGTGAAGTCTGCTTTATAATCTGCAGGTGAGGGATAGCGAGGGCTATTTTAGGTATTCTGCGGGGTTGTGCGGGGGGTGAGTTTTTGTGTAGAATAGGGCCAAGGTAAAGGAATGGTCTATGCTTTGTGAATATTGCAAGAAGAACAAGGCGACGCTTTTTTTTAAGCAGGTTCTGGACGGAGAAATCCGAGAGCTGAGTCTGTGCAAGGATTGCGCGGAGGAGCAAGGTTTCCAGGTGGATTCGCCGGGATCGATTGCCGAGATGCTTTTCGGCCTAGAGATGGACGATGACGAGGAGATTTTCGTCCCGAAAAAGAAGTGTCCTTCGTGCGGGCTCCGGAGCAGGGAGTTCAAGGCTCAGACCCGGCTGGGTTGTCCGACCTGTTATGAGACATTCGAGGAGGAGCTTGAGCCGGTTCTTGCTGATATACAGGAAGGCGAATACCACGTAGGCAATACGCCGGAGGACAAGAAGGTCTGTCAGCGGGCCGAATGGCTGAAGGCGGAACTTAACACCGCAATAGCAGCACAGGACTTTGAAGAAGCGGCGAAAATCAGGGATCTTCTGGCCGGGATGGAGGAGAAGGATGGTAGAGAAACGGACAACGCAGGGTAAGGAAGCTTCACGCTATGAATTCCTGAGAGAGCCGCGCAAATGGCTGGCGGGCGAGGCTGAGAGGGGTGTTGTAGCCAGCAGCCGTGTTCGCTTTGCAAGGAATCTCGAGAATTATCCTTTTCCCGGCAAGGCATCGTCGGTGCAGTGCGAAGAAATAATGCAGACGGTAAAGGGCGCTGCGTTTTCTTCGGATCTGCTGAATGGCGCAATGTTTTTTGATATGTCGGCATTGGACCCGGTAGACAAGGAGATTCTCAAGGAAAGACGTCTTACCAGCATGGAGTTCGGGCGCAAAGGAAGCGGTTTGCTTGTAGCCGAAAAGGAACATGTTGCGATAATGGTGAACGAGGAGGATCATCTCAGGATACAGGCAATGGATTCCGGATTGTGTCTTAGCAAGGTACTGGAGGTAATCAGCGCTGTTGACCGCGACCTTGAGAAGCGTCTGGATTACGCATTCAGTCCCCGGTACGGCTATCTTACGGCTTGTCCCAGCAACGTTGGAACAGGCATGCGGGCCAGTGTGATGCTTCATTTGCCGGGTCTTTGCCTGATGGATGAAATTGATCAGGTTGTCAATGGTTTTCAGAGAACCGGCTTTGAAGTTCGCGGTATTCTTGGCGAGGGCAGTGTGTCTTCGGGAAACATATTCCAGATTTCCAACCGGGCAACTCTTGGCATAAACGAAAAGGACACAATTTCGACTCTGGAACAGGTCGCTGAAGAGGTTATAGATCACGAATTGAATGCGAGGGGGCGGCTGCTGGGCACGCGGAGGGAAAGGGTTCGGGATTATGTTTCGAGGGCTTTGGGGGTGCTGCTTTACGCCGAGTTGTTGAGTTCCCGGGAGGCGATAGATCTTCTTTCGGCCCTCAAGCTGGGTGTGGAGATGGGGATAGTAAAAAACATCACACTTGAGGAGCTTGACGATATATGTGTCTTGACACAGCCGGGACATCTTCAGAAAATAAAGGGAAAGAAACACAGAATTAAAGACAGAGATAAAATGCGGTCGAAACTGGTGCAGGATAATCTGCAATCTGTGCGGATTGCGGCCAGGGTTTCCCGCACTGGATGAGGTAATAATTATGAATAACTTTACAAATTTTACACCAAGAGCGCAGAGGGTGGTTCAGCTTGCCCGGAAGGAGGCTGACAATTTCAACCATCCTTACGTGGGCACTGAGCATCTCCTGCTTGGACTGATTGCTCTCGGCGAAGGGGTTGCAGTGAATGTGCTGGAGAGAATGGGGATTTCGCTTGAGCAAGTCAGGATGGAAGTGGAACGTGCTGTCGGGCATGGACCGGAGACCAAAACTGTAGGGACGGTACCGTTTACGCCGCGCTCAAAGAAGGTGCTGCAGCTTGCTATGAGCGAAGCCAGGGCTCTTAACCACAGCTATGTGGGAACTGAACATATCCTGCTCGGTCTTCTTCGCGAGGGAGAGGGAGTCGCATCGCAGGTGATGAGGAACCTGGATGTTGATCTGGATACCGCTCGCATTGAAGTTATGCGGGAGTTGGATCCCAATTTCTCGAATGATCTTGAGGAAGGCGACTTACTTGAGGAGATGGAAGCCAAGTCTGGAGAGAAAAAGTCAAAACAACAAAGCAAGACCCCTGCCCTGAATACATTCGGCAGGGATCTGACTGAACTTGCCAGGGCCGATAAACTGGACCCGGTGATCGGGCGCCAGTCTGAGTTGGAAAGGGTGATACAGATTCTATGCCGCAGGAATAAGAACAATCCGGTTCTGCTTGGAGACGCGGGAGTGGGCAAAACCGCCATAGTGGAAGGTCTGGCGCGTGCTGTGGTGGCAGGTGATGTTCCGGAGGCTATGCGGGACAGTAAGATTGTGGCTCTTGATATGGCGCTGATGATTGCGGGCACTAAGTACCGTGGCCAGTTTGAAGAGCGCATCAAGGCCGTGATGGAAGAGATAAAGAAGGCACAGAACATTATCCTGTTTATTGACGAGCTGCACACCATTGTGGGGGCCGGCTCGGCAGAGGGCGCCATGGATGCCTCGAACATAATCAAGCCCGCTCTTGCGCGCGGCGAACTGCAATGCGTAGGCGCCACTACAATGAATGAGTACCGGAAGTACATTGAAAAGGATACAGCTCTTGAGCGGCGGTTTCAGCCGGTTCGCGTTGATGAACCTTCTGCCGAAGACACTATAAAGATTCTCCATGGAATCAAACAAAAATATGAAGATCATCACCGGGTGCGGTATACCGACGAAGCGCTGGAAGAGGCTGCGAATCTTTCTGACCGGTATATTTCGGATAGATTTCTGCCGGACAAGGCAATTGACACTATCGATGAAGCTGGTGCGCGGGTACAAATACTTGCCACTACGCGCTCGCCGGAGATGAAGAAGCGAGAAGCCGAGATTGAAGAGATAAGGCTTCAGAAAGAGCAGGCGATACGCGACCAGCGTTTCGAAGAAGCTGCGCGATTGCGGGATCGTGAACGCAAAGAACGCCAATCGCTGAACGAGGTGGTCGAGAAATGGAAGGAGTCCAGTAAAGACCAGGACCTGGTGGTTACCGATGAGGATATCACCGCGGTGATATCCAGATCGAGCGGCGTACCGTTGCACAAAATGGAAGGCGCCGAACTCAGCCGGCTGCTTGAGATGGAGCAGGATCTATGCAGCAAGGTGATAGGCCAGGACGAAGCTGTGACGGCGATCTCAAGGGCGCTGCGGAGGTCTAAAGCGGACCTGAAGGATCCGCACAGGCCGATCGGTTCTTTCATGTTCCTGGGTCCGACAGGAGTCGGGAAGACGCTTCTTGCCAAAACTCTTGCTGAATTCATGTTTGGCGAAACTGATGCGCTTATTCAGGTGGACATGTCCGAGTACATGGAAAAATTTGCCGCTTCACGGCTGGTGGGTTCTCCCCCTGGGTACGTGGGTCACGAAGAGGGCGGCCAGCTTACCGAGCGTGTTCGCAGGCGGCCATATTCGGTTGTGCTTTTTGACGAAGTCGAGAAAGCACATCCTGACGTGATGAATATGTTGCTTCAGATTCTTGAGGAAGGACGGCTCACCGACGGTCTTGGCAGAAACGTGGACTTCAGGAACACAATTGTGATCCTGACCTCCAACCTGGGAGTGGATGTCGGCGGAAAATCTGCCGGGCTCGGTTTTGCGGTTCAGGAGGAAAAGGAAAATTATGAACGCCTTAAATCGAGAATGATGGAAGACGCCAAGCGGCATTTCAAGCCGGAGTTCCTGAACCGGTTTGACGATCTTATTGTATTCCGTCAGCTTACAAAGGAAGACGTGGTCAGGATATTGGATCTGGAAATGAGCAAGGTCAGGAAACGGATAGCGGAAAAAGGCGGAAAGCTGGCGTTAAGCAAACCGGCCAAGGAATTCCTTGTTGACAAGGGATTTGATAGTGCGCTGGGAGCGAGGCCGCTCAGAAGGGCGATCGAGAGATACCTGGAAGACCCGCTGGCAGACGAAATACTCAGGAGTCGGCTTAATGGCGACGAAGAGATTGAGGTTGTCTGTAGCGCTGATAAGCTTGCTTTTCGTCAGAAGCGCGAGGAAATTGCTGGAAAAAGGTGAGAAAGCCTTGCATTTTACCTGGTGACGTGTCAGAATTCGCCGCTTTGTTGGTTATTGGCGAGTGGCTTGCCGCCGGGTGCAGTGGCGGCCATATTGTTCGGATGAATTGAACGGAGGACAAATGTCGGTAAAAATAAGACTTACCAGGACGGGCGCAAGGAACGACGCCTGCTACCGGGTGGTGGCGATAGATTCCAGAACCCGCCGTGACGGAACGGTGCTTGAGACTCTGGGGTGGTATGACCCGAAGAAGCAGGACGATAGCAGCAATCTGAAACTTGACAGGGTTCAGCACTGGGTTAACAACGGGGCCGAAGTAAGCGACACTGTCAGGAGCATTATCAGGAAGGCGGCAAAAAAAACAGAGGCCGCTGTGACTGAGGAGGCGGAAGCTCAAAAAGCAGAAACATGAGCCTGCCTCTGCTTATTGACGTAGTGACGATTTTTCCCGATATGCTGGACGGCTTTCTTTCGGAGAGTATATTGCGGCGGGCTACGGAAAAGGGGCTGGTCAGGTTTAGAACAGTTAATTTGCGAAATTTCACCGAGGACGCGCACAGGACGACCGACGATAGACCGTACGGAGGCGGACCGGGTATGGTGATGAAGCCCGAACCGATATTCCGGGCGGTGGAATCGGTGGCCGGCGGGGACAGTCGAGTGATTTTGATGACACCGCAGGGCGAACGGTTCACGCAGAATCATGCAGCCGGGTTAAGTGAGGCAAGGCATCTGATATTTGTCTGCGGCCACTACGAGGGCGTGGATGAACGGGTGAGGGAACACCTGGTTGACCTTGAATTGTCGATAGGTGATTATGTGTTAACCAACGGTGTGCTTGCCGGAGCAGTAGTGATTGACGCTGTTGTGAGGCTAGTGCCTGGCGTGCTGGGTTGTGGAGACTCGGCCCGGTCGGAATCTTTCTCCGGCGACAGGTTGGAATATCCGCAGTTTACGCGGCCGCCGGAGTTCAGAGGTAAACGTGTGCCGGAAGTTTTGCTTTCCGGAAATCACCAGGAAATAGCCGCTTGGCGCGCGGAGCAGGCGAATATAAGGACAAGGGAAAGGAGACCGGACCTTTTGAAAAGGGAATAGAGGTTCGGCAGAGAACAGAAACGGTGGCGAGGTTCTGAGGAGGCAAAAATGGTTTCCAGTAAGATTGACAAGATAAACGAAGAGAATACAAAAAGCGACAGGATCAGGGCGTTTTCAGTCGGCGACACTGTCAGCGTTCATGTGAAGATCCGGGAAGGCGACAAGGAACGCGTACAGGTTTTCAAAGGAACGGTCATTGCCCGGGACGGAGGCGGCACGAGCGAGACATTTACCGTGCACCGGGTTTCGCACGGCATTCCTGTTGAGCGGGTATTTCCTGTGCATTCTCCGCATATCGAAAAGATCGAAGTGGCCAGTTCCGCAAAAGTGAAGCGCGCAAAGCTTTATTTTCTTCGTGAGCGTAAAGGCAAAAAGGCCCGCCTCAAACCAGTCCGCAAAAAATAGAAGCTGGCCTATTCGGCGGAGGAACAACCTATTGCTTTCTATCGAGAAGCATTTGTGGCAGCAGGGGTTCGGAAGGATCGGGGGGATAGATGAAGCTGGTCGGGGTCCTGTCGCGGGGCCGGTAGTAGCCGGGGTTGCCGTGTTCCAGAAAGATTTTGCTGTAAAGGAGGCCGCCGGTTCTCTCAAGGTTGTGACCGATTCCAAACGAATGTGTCGGAATCTTCGGGAATCTACATTTGTTTTTCTTGCCGAATGTCCTCACGTCGAGATAGCCGCAGGCCTCGCTGACGTGGACGAAATTGCGCGGCTTAATATTCTTTGGGCCACAGGTCTTGCGATGCGCAGGGCCGTGGAGGCTCTTGATTCTGCTCCGGATTATGCGATTGTCGATGGAAACAGGTGCATGGAGCTTCCATGCACATCTTCCTGTGTGATTGGGGGAGACGGCAGAAGCCTTTCTATTGCC
>CAYTRK010000042.1:0-12544 GCA_964440205.1 uncultured Victivallaceae bacterium | reverse complement strand
GAAAGGCGCTTCCTCCTTCGCCGGGCCTACGGCGTGACTAAAGAAAGGGCGCGAATGGGAGGGAAGAGAAGAAAATGTGGGATGTGAGACTTAGGACTTGATTATGAGGGTACTTATTACAGGAGCTGCGGGATTTGCCGGGCCTTACCTGACGCGGGAGCTGGCCCGGGCAGGCGCCGAAGTGATAGCCACTGACGTTGGCTTTTCAAATCCCATCAATGAAGCCGCTCAAAATGTTGAACTCGATATCCTTGACCGCGAGGCGCTGGAACAAACTATCTCAAGTGTCAAACCGGATGCCTGCGTTCATCTTGCGGGCAAGACTTTTGCGCCTGCTGGCGAAGAGGAGCCGGCAGACATGTTCACAGTCAACGTGACAGGCACGCTCAATCTGCTTGAAACCTGCCTGAAAATCGCGCCCGGAATAAGGTTGCTGGCGATTTCTTCCGGCCATGTTTACGGCAATGGCGCTCCCGGCAGACTGATCGACGAACTTGCACCGCACAGACCTGAGACCATGTACGCGGTATCTAAATCAGCCGCAGACCATGCCTCGCTGGTTTTCGCTGAACATCACGGTCTTGATGTGCTCATTGCCAGGCCGAGCAACCACACCGGACCGGGTCAGACCGACTGTTTCGTGGTACCTGCCATCGCCCGCCAGATCAGAAGAATGGCGGAAGGCGGCTCGGATGAACCGCTGCAGATAGGCAATCCGGAAAGCTCAAGAGACTTCCTTGATGTGCGCGATGTAGTAAAAGCCTACAGGCTTCTACTGGAAAAGGGCAAAAGTTGCAAGGCCTACAACATCGCTTCCGGCAACCAGGTGACTATAGGCGACCTGGTTGAAAAAATATGCGCGCAGGCAGGGATAAAGCCTGAAATTAAAGTAGATCCGAAAAAGTTCCGCCCGACTGACCATTCACCGTTTCTTGATATCGGAACCCTGAAAAAGGATACCGGCTGGAGCCCTTCAATTTCTCTGGACCAGACTGTAAAGGACATACTGGAGCAATGAACAAGAAAGCGAAGAACCTGCTGAGTTCTCTCATCCGCCTTGGTATCGGTGTAGGGATTGTTGTATTCCTCATCTACAATATCAACCGGGGCTCAAAGATAGTCAGATTTGAGGCCGGGGCTGTCTCCGTGCCACAGGACTCCATTTATACAAACTCTGCAACTGCCGGCCAACATTTTACAGCGCTTGAGAAATCGGAAGAGGATGAGAGTGTAAGGATGCTTCTTTCCGCGGAAGGCTCCGAAGAAATCAGCGAAACGGGAACGCTGGCTCTGTACAAGGGAGAAGGCCCGGAGAAGCTTGAATGGACCGGCAGAGAGATTTCCTACGGAGGCATTAGTCTTTTAAAAAAATCTTTCGTTCTTGCTGCAAACCGATGGGTTTTTCTTGCGGGCTCGGTTATGTGTTTTCTGGTCAGCCTCACTGCATGCGGGCTACGATGGAAAATGATACTGAAGGCCCAGGGCCTGGATCTCGGATTCGGCAAGGTAATGTCCATCCTGTTTGTAGGACACTTTTTCAATGCCTTCATGTTCGGAGCTACCGGTGGGGATGTGGTTAAAGCTTTTTACACAGCCAGGGAAACCGGCAGCAAGAAAACGGAGGCGGTTTCGACCGTCTTCATCGACCGGATAATAGGTTTGATAGCCCTAATCGCATTGACTCTGGGTATAATGCTTGTTCGATTCCGGTTCTATCTCTCAACTCCCGAAACCAGGTATGTATTCCTTTTCCTCTGCGCAGTGACCGGCATCGGAATAATAGGCTTCCTGACAATGATGTTTACCAGGGGACTTCTTGAAAAGATCGGGTTTTTCAATTTAATTTCAAAATCCAAGGCAGGGCTGGTAATGCTCCGCGCATACAACTCCCTTTACGACTCGCTGACGCACCCCACGCTGTTCGCAAAGACTTTCGGAGCGTCTCTGCTTAATCATCTTATGCTCCTGGTTGCCATGTACCTGCTTGCACACGCGGTTCTAGCGGATTTATCCTTTATTGATATCCTCTCGCTCGGCCCGACCATAAACGCTATCGGTTCGATCCCCGCCACACCTGGCGGCCTGGGACTTCGCGAATATGCCGCGGTAATTTATTTGGGTGTAATCGGAACCGCAGCCACAAAGGCTTTGACGATCTCCCTGCTGGTTTACGCCACAATGCTCTTCTGGAGCATCGTGGGTGGATTCGTCTTCCTCGGCTACAGTTCCACCCCTCTGGAAGATATTACCGAATCAGAAGAGGTAGAGGAAGAACATGGGACATAAAATGTGGAAGGCGGTATACGTGACAGATGTGTTTACCCCGCCCCCCATTTCTTCACCTCGGTAATAAGCTCCTCAACAATCCGCCCCTCAGGCACTGTCCTCACATGCTTCCCGCCCGCATAAAGCGCAAACTTCCCGCGTCCTCCCGCTGCGGCTATATCCGCCTCCCTCGCCTCGCCGGGACCATTGACCACGCACCCCATTACCGCAACTACAGGCCGCTTCAGCGAGGGCTCCGCCCGGTAAAGCTTCTCGAGTTCAGTCTCAACCTCCACGGCAACCGCCGCCACATCCACTTGCGTCCGGCCGCAGGTCGGACAGGATATAACGCTGGGGCCCGCACTCCGATATCCGAAACATCGTAACAGTTCCAGCCCAACCATGACCTCTTTTACAGGATCTGCAGTCAACGAGATCCTTATGGTGTCCCCAATGCCTTCGGAAAGAAGTATCGACAGAGCCGAACACGAACGAATGGTCCCGGCCATAAGGGTTCCGGCTTCAGTTACGCCAAGATGCAATGGATAACCAGACTTTTCGGAAAGCTTTCTGTATACTGCAACAGTAGCCATAGGACTGCTGCTTTTAGCGGAAATCTTAATGTTGTCGCAACCTAGCTGTTCCACAAGCTTAACGGATCTGAGCGCGCTCTCCACAATTGCGTCAACGCTCGGACCCCTGTACTTTTCCAGGAGATCCTTCTCCAACGAACCGCTGTTGACACCCACTCGTATGGGAACATTCCGTCCTGCCGCAGCCTCGACAACTTCCGCCACTTTCGTTTTGTCGCCGATATTTCCGGGATTTATCCTTAAACCCGCAGCGCCTGCATCAATCGATTTAACAGCAAGATCATGCCGGAAATGCACGTCGGCCACCACCGGCAGAGTCGACTCCTTGCAAATACGCTCCAAGGCCCGTGCCGCTTCGTCATCGGGCACAGCGACACGGACAATGTCACAGCCCGCTGCAGCCAACTCGGAAATCTGTTCCAATGTCGACACCGGATCACGAGTGTCGGTCTTTGTCATGCTCTGAACCGAAATAGGCGCCCCCCCGCCCACGGCCACATCACCGACTCGAACCTGCCGGGTACTTCTGCGGTTTATAGACATAGCATTCATCAAAACTTTTTCCCGTATAAGCTCTTCCGCCGGATGGCGGACAGGCAGCTGCGAAATCCTGTGAGATATGCGGGCTAAGGTCTATTCCTTGCCCTCACCTTCCTCGCTTGCCGCTATCTGCTTTACCCTCTTACTCCGTGTAACCGACCTGTTAATGTCGCGAAACGTTATGAACAGAAACAACGCAAGCAACAACGCCATAAAAATATTCACCAGTATGTTGACGAACCTGGGGTTGATACGCTTTCTGGTGATCCCCTCCCATAAAGAAAACATGATGTGCCCGCCGTCAAGAACCGGAATGGGTAGAAGATTCAAGATAGCCAGATTGATATTAAGAAACCTTAGAAAACCTACAGCGTTCAGCATGCTTATCTTAATCGAGGCCCACAAGGTCATAATAATCATCAGGGGCCCGCCAATAGCTTTCGCCGCATTAGCCGAACTCGAGGGATTAACCAGAGCGCTCAACACCCGTACAATCGCCAATGCGTCATTGGTCAATTGCTTAACAGGACTTCTGTGGCGCATCCACGGAAGGTTCGGTCGTATTCCCATAACTATGCCGATCAAGGCCCGCTCCCTTTCCTCGTCATACTCCGGTGTCACCTCTGTCCTGATCAACTTATCTCCGCGGCGCACCACAATCGGGACAGTCTCACCTTTAAGCTTGTCGACCTTCTTTACAAACTGACGCCAGTTGACAATTGGCGCCCCGTCGAGTTCCTTGATTACATCCCCGGCCTTCAACCCGGCCTTGTCCGCAGACGCCCCCCCCATTACTCCCCCTATCAGACACTTGCTCTTCGACGCAGTGTCTTCTATCGGCAAATGCAGACTGAGGACTGTTTCTTCCTGTCCCCTTCCTACAGTAACCTGCGCGGTTTCGCCTTCTCTGCCTTCAGTGATATATTGAAGATGCTGGCAGCTTACCACCTCTGTTCCATCCACAGCCTCTATCACATCGCCTTCTCTGAGCCCGGAGAGATCGGCGCTGCCGCCCTTTGTCACATTGGTAACTGCACATTTCCTCGCTCTTTCAATTCCGGGTATCGCCCGACCAGTAAGCTCGTTGGTCTCAACAGACACCCTCACTTCTCGAATCTCGCCGTCGGATTCAAGCGCGAGTGTCACCTTCCCGTCTTTTCCCGCTCCCAGAATAGTCTCTTCCTGAAAACGATACCATGTGCTTACTTCCGTCCCGTTCACAGCTTCAATACGGTCGCCCGGCCGGATGCCCTCCTGATAAGCTACACTGTTTGTGGCAACACTGCCTATATGAGTAGACTCCCCGCCAGTTACTGACTCAGGATTCACATAAATGATCCAGGCTAGAATTACGGCAAAGACAATGTTTCCAGTGGAGCCGGCGACCGAAACCAGTATCTTTTTCCAGGGCGAAACAGGCGGCAGCGCACGCTCCTCTTCCTCGCCGTTTTCGGAGGACTGCTCCTTGTCCTTGTTCTTTCCCTGTACTCCGGACATTGCCGTCGGATCAAGCTGGGGCAAAGCTACGTATCCGCCTAGAGGTATAATTGAAATCTTATACGTAACACCCTTGTGCTTTTTCTTCCATATAGCCGGGCCAAACCCTAGAGAAAACACATCCACAACCATCCCGAGTTTTCTTGCCACCAGAAAATGACCGAATTCGTGCACAAAAATAGTGGCGCCAAAAAGCACCAACAGAACAAGCACATCCCAGATACTTTGAATCACTCCCAATTTAATCCCCCTTATTTTTAAGAAAATCTCTGGTCCATTTGTCAGCTTCCATAATGCTGTCCAGATCAGGTTCCTCGACAGACTGGCAACTGTCCATCACATTTTCCACTATTCGCCATATTTCCGGAAATCTGATGCTACCGCTCAAAAACCTCTCAACGGCAACTTCGTTCGCAGCATTCAGGACCGTAGGCATCGTTCCGCCCATTCCTGCGGCACGTCTGGCAAGCTCAAGACAGGGAAACCTCCCTGTATCAGGCTCATCAAAAGTAAGCTTTCCTATATCCGCAAGATCAAGCCCTTTAAGCCCCCCGTTTACACGTTCAGGAAACGTCAGCGCATACTGAATAGCATACCGCATATCAGGCAAACAGAGTTGCGCCAGCATGTTCCCATCAGCAAACTCGACAAGCGAATGAACTATACTCTCAGGGTGAATCACCACGCCAATCCGGTCCAGGGGCATATCAAACAGCCACTGAGCTTCCATTATCTCCAGACCCTTATTCATAAGTGTTGCGGAGTCAACAGTAACTTTGTCCCCCATGTCCCAGTTCGGGTGCCTCAGAACCTGGTCAACCGAAACCTTTTCCAGGTCCACCTCCGGCTTTAATCCGAACGGCCCGCCGGAAGCGGTGAGTATCATCCGGTTCACAACTTTCCTTATACGCCCGCTTTCCAAACCGCCTGTGTTGTCCGCAAGACACTGAAAAATCGCGCTGTGCTCGCTGTCAACCGGCAACAGCTTTGCCCCGCTGGCTGCGCTGGCCCGCCTCACAATCCGGCCGCCCGTAACCAATGCCTCCTTCGACGATAAAGCCACGTCAGTTCCCGCCTGCAGCGCCGAAAGGACAGGCTTGAGACTTGCAATTCCCACAATAGCACAAACTACAAGGTCGACGTCCTCATCGGCAGCAAGTTCCGCCACACCGTCAGCCCCGCTTTTCACGACAACTCCGTCCCCGTTTCGCGAACAGGCGCGCGCGCTTTCCTTGTCGCTCAAGGCTATTTCTTCCGCCCCGAACTCCCGCGCCTGCTCAAGTACCCGCTCCCAGTTGCTGTTTGCGGCCAGAGCCTTAACTACAATTCGCCCTTTGAGAGCGCGCACAACATTAAGCACATTCTCCCCGATGGACCCCGTGCTCCCTAATAACACTATTTTCTTCGCTTCATCCATAACAGTACAGGCAAGACCCGCTTCTTTTCTCTTTTTTGGCGAAACCCGCTTTCATACAATAAAACTAACATAAGCATACAGAACCGGGGCCGCAAACAGCAAGCTGTCCAGTATATCCAGGAACCCGCCCATTCCCGGCACAATCTTCCCGGAATCCTTGATTCCCGCAGACCTCTTCAGAAGGGACTCAAACATATCACCAGCCACCCCGATAACGGACAGCAGCGCACCGCAAACCAATGCATGCCCCGGCCCGAAGGCGATATTTCCCAGCTTAAAATCAAGAATCCACAAAATGACCACGCTAACCAGCACGCCCCCGGCCAGCCCACCTGCAAGCCCTTCCCAGGTTTTGCCCGGCGATACCCTCGGAAACAGTTTGTGACGTCCCAGAAATTTGCCGGTAAAAAACGCCGCTGCATCAGTGAATTTTACTACCCCCACCAGATAAATCAAAAGCCTCATCCCGGTCGTCCCGATAGTCCCTCCGCCCAGATTCGCATCCCAGAAGAAGGCCAGTCGCGTAATGAAGTTGAAAAGAAAAGGAACATACCAGATACCCAGCAGGGTACAGGCCACCGTAGCCAGCGGCCTGGTGTTGTGCTTTTGAGGAAACTGCCGCACAAAAACAGCTATCAGCGTAACCGTAAGAACAAGCTGTTCCCACCTGTATGCTCTTGCTATATCCTGGACCTCGGGCCCGGCACAATAGTAGGTAACCGATATCAGGACCGCGCCGCAAAACGTGCCCACCCCGCGAAAAACAGGAATACCCGCCACATTGATTATGGAATAGAATTCCATCTGTGCCAAAGATGAAATAGCAATGAGCAGTAACCACGCAACTATAGGATGAGCCAGCGTGGCAGCGACAAAGAATCCGCCGGCTATAAGAAGACCGCTGATAATCCGCTGCTTCAGCATGAACAGCGCCTCTTTTCCTCTTTAATCCCGTATACGGCAGATATCATTCCCTCCTACCTCCGAAACGCCTTTCCCTGCAAGCATAATCTGCAAGGGCTTTTTTAAATTCCTCCTCGCGGAAATCAGGCCACAGAACATCAGTCACGTAGAGTTCGGTATAAGAAAGCTGCCAGAGCAGGAAATTGCTCACCCTCATTTCCCCGCTTGTCCTGATCAGCAGATCCGGATCTGGAATATCCGGAGCATACAGGTTTTCCGAGATCACTGCCTCGTCAATATCGGCGGGTTCAAGCTCGCCGGCCTTGACACGTTCCGCAATCCGCCTGGTGGCATCCACAATCTCCGTCCGCCCCCCGTAGCTGAGCGCGAAAACCACGGTTCCCTCTTTGTAGTCCCTGGTAGCTGCCTGCACCCTCTGAAGCTCTTTTTGCACTGAATCCGGAAGATCATTGATTCGTCCAATCACCCTTAACCGGACCTCGTTCTCATGCAGTTCATACTCCTTCTGTTTAAGAAACTTCCTGAGAAGGCTCATCAGCCCCTGCACCTCTGAACGAGGCCTGGACCAGTTCTGCATACTGAATGCGTAAAGCGTCAGATACTCAACACCCAGATTCCTGCACGCGCGAACAGTTGCAATAACCGACTCCGCCCCTTCCTCATGCCCGCGCAGTCGAGGCAGATTCCGTTGGGAAGACCAGCGTCCATTCCCATCCATAATCACCGCAACATGCCGCGGCATCTCCTGTTCTTCACTTTTACTCATCATGTTAATCCTGCCGCGCCCAGCATAGCTACCTGAACAAAGGAGGGGCTCCGCCCAAAACACAAACACACGAACTCACATCATCCCCCTCTCACAGAGATCGTACTCTCTCTTCCCGGCCCTGTCGAAATCAAACTTGCCGACACGCCCGTAATCTCTTCTATCCTCGCAATGTATTTCTTTGCCTGCTCCGGAAGCTCATCATAAGTCTTCACTCCGCTTGTCGACTCGCTCCAGCCTTCCATCTCCTCCAGTATCGGCTTGCAATTGGCCAGCATCCGGGCATTTGCCGGTATTGTCGAATACTTCTCTCCGGCGCATTCGTAACCCGTACAGATCATTATCTTCTCAAGGCCGTCCAGCACATCCAGCTTCGTCAAAGCCCACGTATCCACACCGTTAACCAACGCAGAGTAACGAGCCACAACAGCATCAAACCAGCCACATCGCCTGGGACGGCCCGTAGTAGCCCCGAATTCCGCGCCTTTCTTCCCCAGCCTCGCCCCCGTATCGTCGGTCAACTCGGTGGGAAAAGGCCCTTCTCCCACCCTTGTAGTATACGCCTTGATAACTCCCAATACCTTGTCTATCCTGTGCGGAGCAAAGCCCGTGCCGATGCAGGCTCCGCCCGCAGTGGCATTGGAGGAGGTAACAAACGGATACGTGCCGAAATCAATATCAAGCATCGTTCCCTGCGCCCCTTCAAACAATATGTCCCGCCCCTTCTTCGCAAAATCGTTAAGGAGGGTAAATGAATCCGCTACATAAGGCGAAAGCGCCGATGCAGCATCAAGATAACTGCTGATAGTCGCGTCCACATCCACCGGCTGCCCCCCCAGCGCGTTGATAAGCTTGTTGCCCTCTTTAATCCGCTCCCTTGCCATATCCGGAAAGTGCGAATCTATGAGATCGATCATCCTTAATCCGCGCCGCGAGACTTTCTCGCCATACGTCGGCCCTATACCCCGTTTTGTGGTGCCAATCCGGTCCTTTTCCTCCCGATAATTCTCGCGGGAAGCATCCAGCTCCCGATGATACGGAAACACAACATGCGCGCGGTCGCTGATAAAAAACCGGTCATCAAACTTGATCCCTATATCCTGCAGCTCCTTCATCTCCGAAACCAGGGCAAGAGGATCAATGACAACCCCGTTACCGATCACACAGAGCTTGTCTGAATGAAGAATCCCCGAAGGTATCAGATGCAGCACTTGCGTCTGCTCATTCACTTTCACCGTGTGTCCCGCATTATTGCCCCCCTGGTACCGCACAACCACATCCGAATCTTCTGTAAGCACATCAATTATCTTGCCTTTGCCCTCATCACCCCATTGCCCGCCAACCAGAACAATATTCGCCATCCGAACTTCCTCCTGTATTCTGTTTCATTTCAAAAACAAATTCACCCACGCAAAAAAACTCTACACCACACCCACGCCCACTTCAGCCTTTTCTTTGTGTTCCTTATCCCTCTCTTCCCCCATCCCACCTTCTACACTCCCCCACCCCTGCCTTCTCGAAAGCCAACCTGCGCTCCACGCAACTCGGACACTTTCCGCAAGGCTCTTCTCCGCCTCTATAACAGGTCCATGTCCGTTCGAAATCAACTCCAAGCTCTCCGCCAAGCCGCACAACTTCCCATTTGTGCATACCCGCGAAGGGGGCTTCAATCTTCACCGGCTCACCCCTGTTCAATTGCAGAGTACGGTTCATAGCATTTATGAAATCCAGAGTGCAATCCCAATAACCGTACTCATCGCTCAATTGCGCGCCGTAGAAAACTGTCAAAATGCCTCTACTCTCTGCGTAAGCCGCAGCGAGAGAAAGGAATATCATGTTTCTGTTGGGCACATAAGTGGACGGCTGACGACGTTCGTTTTCACTCAGCGCAGCCAGATCCGGGATGTCCATCGCCTCGTTAACCAGCGATGAGCCCTGAAACACCGAAGCGACAGCGGAAAGGTCAATAATCTCATGCCGCTCACACCCGGCCTTTTCAGCCTGAAACCTGGCCATCTCAACTTCACTGCAGTGCTTCTGACCGTATAAAAACGTCAGGGCATCAATCCGCGACACCTCTTTTCTCTGCTTCACGTACTGCACAAGGGTTGCCGAATCCAATCCGCCGGAAACAAGGACCACTGCTCTATCACTTATCCTCTTCGTGTTCATTTGATGCCCGCAATCTTATGAAGCTGTATACCCAGCCTGACTCCCAGGCAATCCTCCATAATCCACTCTACCAGCGTCTCGTATTCAAGTTCACCCCACACTGGGGTCATAAATACCGAACTGCACCGGGAAACAAGCTCCCGCGTCCGGTTCACCTCGACAGCCCATTCATAATCTTTCCTATCGCCTATAACAAATTTTACTTCGTCATATTTTCTGAGCCTGTCGATATTGTCCCAGTCCATCCGTTCGCTCATTCCACTTCCCGGACACTTCAGGTCCATTGCAGCTACCACCCCCACGGGTATTACGGAAATATCCATACTTCCATTGGTCTCTATCACAACAGGCATCTGCGTTTCAGTTTTCAGAGCCTCGGCAAGATTCCCGCATAAAGGCTGCAGAAGCGGCTCGCCGCCCGTAATCATAACCATCGAATGCCGGCCTGAAACAGCCATCTCTACGAGATCCTCCAGCTTCCTCTCGCCTCCCGCCTCTCTCGCGCATTGCGTATCGCAATACCGGCAATCAAGATTACAGCCTGCCAACCTGATAAAGAAACATGTCAGGCCCGCATATGAAGTCTCTCCCTGAATCGAAGTAAAAATTTCACAAACCTCTAAGGTATCCATGTCCGGCAGTCTAAAGCCATGGCGCTGATTCCTCAAATACTTAATCCGCCACATCACTAACCCGCATATCTGACGCCCCGGTCACTCTGGCTCAGGATAGAAAACCTAGCAAGATCCTGAAAAAACACAGTGGCGGGAGATTCGAGTGTACGAGTGCGTGTACGAGTACGGATAAGAAAACATGCGGCATTGCAACGGTCTGTTTGAAAACACCTTTTCGGACAGGATCGAGTTAGGCGTATACGGACATCTGACAGTTCAGAGCAAAACTCAGTACCCTTCGTATTCAACGACTGTCTGGTACGTCCGGGATCCGGGAAACTTTGCTATTACCGAAACTTTCCCCTCGGGCACTTTTACAGATCCATGAAAATACAGCCCGCGCGTCAAGCTCTTCCAGTCGTTCTCGCCAACAACAACAGCAACACGCGTTGCGTCTGGCACACGTATCTTGAAATCGTGCTGTCTGCCCGCCTTAAGATAACGGTTCATGGGCACAACCAACCTGCACTTGTGAGCCGCAAAACCACGATATATGCGCGGAAATCCGAAACGCTTTCCCTTGCCCTCGGAAGCTGCTACTTTGTACAGCGCCACGTGCTTATAGCCCCCCTTCTCTTCCCCCTTCTTCGCGTAGATATCAAGATTATACTTGCCCGGCTCAGGAAACACCGCATTAAGTTGAACATGCCCGTCGGGATTCTGAATAAAAACAGTAGTGTCCGGCAGCTTCTTTCCGTTCCGACTCAGGGAAGCAGCGAAGGAAGTTCGGTTGTCTGCATCAAAAGTAATCTCTACCTCTGAGCGGGTCTTGATCAGACCTCTTCTATGACTGTCTATCGCTATGCCATAACGAAAAAAACGGGGGCGAAGATAGACAAAGTTTTCAAATTGTTTCATAGAAACCGGTGGACGCAGCAACTGGTGAGCCGGATCCTTCGGAAAATGCGTAAGAATCAGCGTCTCCGGAGATGTAATGAAATAAAACTCATTGAAGCGCCTGACAAACTTGTCATCATCCGTGATGTAACCCGACGCCCAGGTAGGATCCAACAGATACCAGCGGCCCTTGATTCGGACCGCGTTCCATGCATGCAAGTTTTCGCGCACGTCTTCGCCCGGTGAATAGCCGTAAGCCTTACTGTATCCTGTGACCCTGACTGCCTCAAGTCCGACAAGTTCCGCAAGCCTAACAAATAGATTAGCGTAACCTCCACACACGCACTTTCTGGCTTCAAAGACTTCTTCCGCCGTCTTGTTTTTCTTTAAATTGCCTCTTTTAAGCTTTTCGGCGTCATAGCTTACATTCTCCGCAATCCAGCGACAAATAAGCCTGGCAGCAAAAAGCTCACTGCCGCCATGGTGACTTCGGAAATAAGCAGCAAGCGTCTCAATATCTTTTTCCCTGGACTCCGGCGTATTAACCGCGATTCTATCTATCCGGTCAAAATCAACTCTACTGTCGGGATCGTACCACGCCAAAGAGTCTGCGAGCGGGACCGTGACAAACAATAGCGATGACAGAAACAGCGTCCTTATCATCTGACACCCTCTGTTAATATTCATGGCTCCTCCGCAGAATCTGTGGGTGAAGTCGGTTTCTTAAATGTGCCCGAAACGACACTCCTCCCGTCTCGGTGAAAGTCAGTCGTTGAAGGGTATGAAGAGCGCAGAGTTCACACCTCAAAGCACCCTTACCCACACACCCTTACCCGACCCGCTTAATCGCCACCCTTAC